>JBFJNI010000008.1:0-64385 GCA_041618235.1 Acidimicrobiales bacterium | reverse complement strand
CGTCCATCGTCGACCAGGGCGGCACGCTGCGCTCGTCCACGGCGGCGTTCGGCGGGGACTACGCCCGGGTCCGGGTCGACACCGACCTCGCCGGGCGCGGCGCTCACGGCGACATCTTCGCCGGCTACTTCGGCACCGGCACCCAGCTGCTCGACTTCCGCACCTTTCAGGACCACTCGGCGCCCGACACCACGTCGAACCTGCTCTTCAAGGGAGCGCTGGGTCAGAAGGGTGCGTCGGTCTACACGGGTCTCATCAAGATCCGGCCCGACGCCCGCGGGTCGCAGGCCTTCCAGACCAACCGCAACCTCAAGCTGTCCGACGACGCGTGGGCCGAGTCCGTGCCCAACCTCGAGATCGAGAACAACGAGGTCCAGTGCTCGCACGCCTCGACCGTCGGCCCCGTCGATGCGGAGCAGCGCTTCTATCTCGAGAGCCGCGGCGTGCCCACCGAACGGGCCGAGCGGCTCATCGTGAAGGGCTTCTTCGACGAGGTCATCGAGGCTCTCCCCGCCGGCGCGTTCGAGTCGCTGGTCCGCCAACGGCTCGACGCCGACCTCGAGCGGAGCATGTCATGAGCACCCGCATCTGCTCGGTCGACGACGTCGCCCCCGACAGCGCCATCCGCGTCGACATCGACGGCCACCGGCTCGCCGTGGTGCGGTGTGGCGACGACGTCTACGTCATCGGCGACCGCTGCACCCACGCCGACATCTCCCTTTCCGAGGGTGAGGTCGACTGCGAGACCGGCACCATCGAGTGTTGGAAGCACGGCAGCGAGTTCCGCCTCGCCGACGGTGAGCCCGAGACCCTGCCCGCCACCAAGCCGACGCCGACGTACGCCGTCACGATCGTCGACGGCGAGATCCACGTGGAGCTCGACCGATGAGCGTGTTCGAGATCAGCGGCCTCTGTGCCACCGTCGCCGACAAGGAGATCCTCCGAGGCGTCGATCTGCGCATCGAGTCGGGCGAGGTCCATGCCGTCATGGGCCCGAACGGCGCCGGCAAGTCGACACTGTCGTACGTCCTCGCCGGACATCCCGACTTCGAGGTCACGGCCGGAACCGTCACCATCGACGGGGTCGACCTCCTGGGCATGGCGCCATGGGAGCGAGCGCGGGCCGGCCTCTTCCTCGCCATGCAGTACCCCACCGAGGTCCCGGGTGTCCGCCTCGAGGAGATGCTCGTCGAAGCAGCGGTCGCTGCCGGCCGCGACCCCGCCGCCGTGACGGCGACCATGGTCGCCGAGGCCGAGGCCATCGGCTTCGACGCCAGATTCCTCGAACGGCCACTCAACGTCGACCTGTCCGGTGGCGAGAAGAAGCGCAACGAGACGGTGCAGCTCGCCACGCTCGAGCCGCGCTTCGCCATCCTCGACGAGATCGACTCCGGCCTCGACATCGACGCGCTCCGCGACGTGAGTCGCCGCATCGAGGAGGCCACCAGCCACGGGCTCGGCGTGCTCGCCATCACCCACTATCGCCGGCTCTTCACCGAGCTCCGACCGGACAAGGTCCACGTCCTCGTCCGCGGTCGCATCGAACAGACCGGCGGACCCGAGTTGGCCGAGCTTCTCGAATCGTCCGGATACTCCGACTTCGGTGACGCTCCGGAGTGATCTGACCGGAGCTTCCACACCCTCCGGAGTTCTTTCGGCTTTTCTTGATTTTTCGCCTTACTATGGGCCTTCGCCGACGGGAGGAGCGCTCCGCGGCGGCGAAAACACCGTTGTGGCGGAGAGGGAAGAGGATCCGGGGCCCGGCGCGGGCACACCGATCACCGAGGTGATCGAACAGGGGATCCTGCGCGCCGTCTTCCAGCCGATCATCGATCTCCACACCGACCGGCCCATCGGATGGGAGGCCCTGGCTCGTGTGGGCGACGGCGACCAAGGCTTCGACGAGTGGCTCGCATCGGCCGACGAGGCCGGTCTCGGCATCGAGTTCCAGCTGTCCGCGCTGCACGCCATCGGCGCCGCTGGACGCCCGCCCGACGACACGCTGCTGTTCGTCAACGTCCGCCCCGACTTCCTCGGTGACCCCCGGTTCCTCGAGGAATGCGAGCGGCTCGGCCCCCGCGTGGCCATCGACGTCCGAGGCTCCGACATCGAGGCGCTCCGCGATGTCGGCCCCAGCCTCGACGCGCTCGGCCTCGCGGGGGTCCATCTCTCCATCGACGACACCACGGCGGCGAGCCTCGCCATGATCGCCCGGGTGCGGCCGTCGTTCATCAAGATCGACCCGCTGGTCGTGCGCGACCTGGTCCACGACCCCGTGCCCCGGTCGGTGGTCGCGGCCTACGTGGCCTTCGCCGAGTCCGACGACATCCATGTCGTGGCCGAGGGCGTCGAACGTCACGAGCAGCTCGACGTGCTGCGCGATCTGGGCGTGCGCTTCGCCCAGGGTCATCTCTTCGGGATGCCCACCGAGTCGTGGACCCGCCCGTCGCCCCGTCGCATCCGTCCCTCGCTCGAGCTCGACGGGTCGCGAGAGGTCCGCAGTCGGATGGCGCTCGCCCACGACATGCAGGCGGTGGCCGAGGTCGCGTGCGCCGAGCTCCGGGCCCGCGACCTGCTGCCGTCCTTCTACCTCGAGCGCGAAGGCATGCTGCGATGCGTCGCCCAGTACGGCTACTGGCAGATCCTCGACGGCATCCCGGTGCGAACCGGCGTGATGGCCCGAGCGTTCCGCAGCGGACGCCCACTCGTGGTCACCACTGCCGACGTCGACGACTTCATCGAAGCCGTACCCGGCGTGGTCGCCGAGATGGCGGTGCCCGTGCGGGTCGGCCGTCGCACCATCGGCGTGCTCAACGTCGAGTCGGTCCGTGATCTCACCGAGTCCGACACCGAGGAGATCCACCTGGTCGCCCTGGCGCTCGAGCAGCGCCTGGAAGAGGTGGGCATCGACCTGCCCGACACCGCGCTGCACCGACTCGCCCGCGCCAACAACGAGCTGTCGGCGCTCACCGAGGCCGTCCACATCGAGTTGGCCTGCACCCGCCTCGCCTGCGAGATCTCGACCTTCTCGTCGGCGCTGCTCGCCATGCCCGGTCCCCAAGGGCTCCCCGAGCGGCGATCGGTGCAGGGCCCGCTGGCCAGCGAGCTCTCGTCGGTGCCGTCGCCGACGCTCGCCGAGCTCTCACGAGACCTCGAACAGGTCTCGAGCTGCATGTCGACCGGCGACGACGACGGTCTGTCGAAGCCCGTGATGACGCTCCTTCGCGACGCCGGCGCCTCGTCGATCGCCGCGTTCCCGGTGCGGTCCAAGGAGCTGGGTCACGGGCTGCTGATCCTGGCCGACCACGCACCGCTCGATCTCGAGCTCGAGGAGCGCGAGGCCGTCGAGCTGCTGGCTCGCGAGATCGGCCGCGGCCTCGACATGGCGGTCGTCATGGCCGATCTGCGGGCCCGTGCCACGCGTGACACCCTCACGGGTCTCGGCAACAAGGCCGCCTTCGACGAGGCCCTCACGGCCATCGGAGGCCGGCGCAAGAGCCGGTGGGCGGTGGCGATGGCCGACGTCGATGGGTTCAAGCGGGTCAACGACACCTACGGTCACCTCACGGGTGACCGCATCCTGCGCGAGCTCGCGGCCGCGGTCGACACCGTCCTACGTGCCGAGGACCGCATGTACCGGGTCGGTGGTGACGAGTTCGCCGCCATCCTCCACGACGTCGACGCCGAGGGTGCCGAGGAGATCGGCCAACGCATGTGCGAGGCCGCCGAGGTGGTCATGGGCGAGTTCGAAGCCGGCCTGTCCATCGGCATCGCGCTCCCGGCGCCCTACGAGCTGTCGACCGAGTTCCTCGAGCGGGCCGACCAGATGCTCTACGAGGTCAAGCGCGAGGCCCGAGGTACCGCTCGGGTGGCGCAATCGGAGACCGTCGAGGCCGTGGCGCCACCGTCTCGTGCCTCGAAGGCGAAGAAGCAGACGGGCCCCGCCTCCGGCGACTGACCCGCCGTGGCACCATCGGGTGATGCCGACCCCGTTGCCCGACACCGATCTCGACGCCTGGCTCGCCGACCACCCCGAGTGGACCCTGGTCGACGGCAAGCTGCACCGAGAGCTGCGCCTCGGGGACTTCGTCACCGCCTTCGGGCTGATGGCGCGTGTGGCCATCGTGGCGGAGAAGATGAACCATCACCCCGAGTGGAGCAACGTCTACGACCGGGTGATCATCGACCTGACGACGCACGACGCCGGCGGCGTCACCGACCTCGATCTGACGCTGGCGGCCAGGATCGACGACTTCGCCGGCTGAGATCCCTCAGAGGCGGTTGGGCGGAGCGGAACGATCGCGGCGGAAGCGGCCGATGCCGCGTCCGAGATCGGCCGGGACCTCGACCACGGCGGGTGCGCCGCTCGCGAGACCACCGATGAGTCGGGGGTGGCGGATGCTCTGGCTGCTGAGCCACCACAGACCGCCGCCCATGGCGAAGAGCACGACCATCGACAGGATTCGACCGGCTCGGCTCTCGGTGAAGGGCTCGAACACGCCTGCGATGGGCGTCGGCAGCGGGCTGCCGTCGTCGCCCGAGAGGTCGACCGTGGGGGTCGCCTCCTCGGTGACGGGAGGGGCGCCCGAGTCGAACGACCCGCCGTCGTCGAACGGCGCGCCCGAGTCGAACGACTCGAACGGAGGCGTCGTGGGCAGCGTGAACGGGTCGGGCTCGAAGTCGGGTTCGAAGGTGGGCAGGTCCTGGCCCTGGCTCACGTCGAGGCTGTTCTCGTCGGGCTTCTGGAAGTAGACGGAGAAGACGTCGCCGCTGACCGGCGACGGCAGGATCAGGATGTCGAAGACGCGCTCGCCGAAGGGCTGGAAGCCCTGCGGGATGTTGAACTCGACGCCGGTGGCGTCTGAGGTGACGCGGCCCGAGAGCGAGAGGCGGTCGCAGTCGTGGGCGGGGCGATCGCGCCACGCGCCCTCCGGTCCGGCGGTCCACTCGCTGAGCACCGGACACGCGACCAGGGGCCCGGCGGTGGTGCTGCCGGGAGCGAAGGTGAGGATGAGCCGGGCGGCACCGATGTCGCCGCGGAAGCGCAGCGCCGAGACGGCCGAGGCGCCGGTGCTGTCATTGGCGACCCAGAGCCCGCCGTCGGGGACGGTGGGGTTGGGCGTGCCGGGGCCGCCGTCGTCCGGCAGGGTGACCGGCGGCTTGGGGATGGTGGGCGGCGGCACCGGCAACGGCACCGTGGGGACGGGCCCACTGCCGGGCACGGTGGTCGGGATGGGGATCTCCTGGCCCGGGCTGTTGGCCGCGTTGAAGCGCACGGCCTTGCGGGCGGAGGCGCCCTCGACGTCGCCCTGGAGGGGGACGCGGCGGCTCCACCAGCCGGTCTCCTGCGGCGCCGCGGCCGATGACGGCGACGGTGCGAACGGGACGATGACGGCCAGCACCGCGCAGAGCACGGCGGCGATGCGTGCGATGCGACGGATCACGACTGGTCCTCGTCGGCAGGGCGGGCCTGGAGGCGGGCGCCCCGCTGGCGGCGCGGGGCCGGGCCGGCGGTGGTGGCGATGACGGTGCGGTCGACCGTCTCGGCGGGTGCGGCGGCCGGCTTGGCGCCGCCTTCGCCGGGACCGCCGGAGCGGTTGATGATGTCGAGGTCGCCGCCCAGGTAGGCGTCGACGACTCGCTTGTTGGAGAGCACGGTGTCGGCGTCGCCTTCGACGACGACCTCGCCGAGCTCGAGGGCGATGATCTTGTCGGAGACGCCGGTGATGAGCGGCATGTCGTGCTCGATGATGAGCACGGCGCACTTGGCCTCGCGCTGGATGCGCTTGATGAGCGGGCCGAGCGCCTCGGTCTCCTTCTGGGCGATGCCGGACGACGGCTCGTCGAGGAGGAGGACGGTGGGGTCGTGGGCGATGGCCATGGCGAGGTCCACGATACGCCGCGAACCGGTCGAGAGCTCCGAAACGAACTTGTTGCGGTAATCGCCCAGGTTCATGAGCTCGACCAGGTCGTCGACGGTGTAGCGGACGTCCATCTCGGAGTCGAAGATGGCGGGGAGCCCGAGCAACGGCGAGAGGTGGTCGCGAACCTCGATGTGGCGTTCGAGGCCGAGCGCGATGTTCTCGGACACGGTCAGCGACGAGAAGATGCGGGCGTCCTGGAATGACCGACCGAGGCCGAAGGCGGCCCGCTTGTCGGGGGTCCAGTCGGTGACGTCGCGGTCGCGGAAGACGACCCGCCCACGGTCGAGGTCGAGGAAGCCGGAGATCTCGTCGAAGATCGTGGTCTTGCCGGCACCGTTGGGGCCGATGAGGCCGACGATCTCGCCCGGCATCAGGTCGAACGACACGTCGTTGGTGGCGGTGACGCCGCCGAAGCGCTTGACGAGGCCGCGGACCGAGAGCACGGGGTGCCCGGCCTCGACGCCGGCCTTCTTGGCGACCGCCTCGGCCAACGCCTCGGCGTCGGCGGCTTCGGTGCGCCAGCTCTTCTTCTCGCCGTCGCCGCCACTGGCGCCCTCGAGGAAGACCGAGCGGAGGATGTCGCCGCGCTCGAGGAGGTCCTCGGTCCTGCCGTCGAAGCGCACCTCGCCCTTCTCCATGAAGAAGGCGCGGGTGGCGATGGTGAGGGCCACGTTGATGGACTGCTCGACCAGGATGATGGTGGTGCCCTGAGCGTGGATCTCGCGGACCATGCGGAGCAGCTGCTCGACGATGGTGGGGGCGAGGCCGAGCGACAGCTCGTCGATGACCAGGAGCTTGGGTTTGGCCACGAATGCCATGCCGACGGCCAGCTGCTGGGCCTCGCCGCCGGACAGGTTGCCGGCGAGCTGCTTCCAGCGCTCCTTGAGACGGGGGAACTCGGCGAGCACCCGGTCGGTGCGCTCCTGGATCTCCTTCGGGTCGTCGTCCTTGGTGAAGAGGAAGGTGCCGCACTCGAAGTGCTCTTCGACCGTGAGCGTGGGGAAGATGGCCTTGCCGCCGGGCACGACGATGATGCCCATCTTCGAAGTGGTGACCGCGTCGGCGTAGGTGATGTCCTGGCCGTCGAAGGTGATCTGGCCGGCACAGGGCGGTGCCAGGCCGGAGATCGCCTTGAGGATGGTGGACTTGCCGGCCCCGTTGGTGCCGAGCAGGGCGATGATCTCGCCCTCGTGGACGTCCATGTCGACGCCGAAGAGGATCTGGACGGTGCCGTACTTGAGATCGACGCCCTTGCAGGAGAGCAGGGGAGCGCCGGTGCCGTGGCCGTTGGGCGACACCGTGGTGGCGTCGGTGACGGGCAGCACGGCCGTGGCGTCGCCGTTGCTCGAAGCGTCGGGAGCAGCGGTCTTCTTCTTGCCGAAGCGCATGGTGGTTGCTTTCGTCAGGCTGGGCACGGCGATCAGTCCTCCACGACCACGTCGTTCGAGACCCGGAGGTGCTCGTGGTGGATGGCGTGGGCCGCGAGCAGGATCTCACCGCAGCTGGGGCACTGGATCGTGGGTTCGTCGTCGAGGTGCTCGATGGAGTGCTCGGCCCGGGTGATGACGTCGTCGTCCTTGCCCGGCTCGGTCTCGTCCTCGACCCGCATGTCGGCGAACAGCGACGGCACGACGATGGCGTACTTGGTGGCGAGGTGGCGCAGGTAGCGGTCGCGGAGGGTGAAGAAGCCCTGGGCGAGGCCGCCCGGGAGGAACAGCAGCACCAGCAGCAGGCCGGGTCCGGTGACCAGCAACGACAGGCCGTCGATGAGGTTCTCGCCGAAGAGGCTGAGGCCCTTCACGATGATGACGCCGGCGATCGCGCCCCCGAGTGACGTGAGGCCGCCGATGACGGTGGCGACGAAGACGTCGATGGAGTTCAGGATGCCGAACTCGGAGGCGTTGACGTTGCGGAGCAGGTAGAAGAGCAGTGCGCCGGCGATCGAGGCCATCGACCCGGAGATGGCGAAGGCGGCGAGACGGGTGCGGATCACGCTGATCGAGTAGCTCTGCGCCGCCCGCTCGTTGTCGCGGCTGGCGATCAGGAGGCGCCCGCCGTGGTTGCGGCGGTAGTTCGACACGGCGAGGAACATCAGCACCAGCAGCACGACGCACAGGTAGTAGAAGCCGCGGCTGCCGGCGAACCAGCTGCTCTCGGTCTCGAAGCGGAGGTCGATGCGGCCCCAGAGCACGGGGCGGGTGGCGAAGTCGATCTCGTCGCTGGGCAGGATGATCTGGCCGACCCGGTAGTTGTCGTTGCGGTTCTGGAAGAAGTAGCCCTCGGCTGCCGCGGCCAGGGCCAGCGAGGTGACGGCCAGCAGGAGGCCCTGCACCCGCAGGGCAGGGAGGCCGACCAGGGCGGCGACGACCGCGCCGGCGAGGGCGGCGGCCACGAGGGTCATCCAGAAGTCCCAGCCGTGGTCGACATAGAGCTTGGCGGCGGTGACCGCGCCCACGCCGACGAAGGCGAACTGGCCGAGGGAGATCTGCCCGGCCCAGCCGGTGAGGACCACGAGTGACAGGCCCACCATGGCGAACAGCGGGAGGAGCGTCAGCCGGGTGAGGTCGGCGTCGCCCACGATGAGCGGTGCGACGATGAAGATCGCCGCGACCACGACGTAACCGACGAGCTTGGCGATCTGGATCTCGCGCAGGCCGCGGAGCTCGGGCGGGATGGGCCGGAACTCCTGGAGCGACTTGAACGACGACACGCCGGTGTCCTTCGCCCGGGAGCCACCGCCCTTCTGGAACAGCAGGGCCACCAGGATGAAGGCGAGCATGACGGCGGTCGAGATGGCGGACTCGCCGGTGTTCTGGACGGTGGCGAAGTCGACGATGCCGATGCCCACACCGGCGAAGACCGCGGTGGGGATGGACTCCATCCGAGCCACGACGGCGGCGGCGAGGGCGAAGAGGAGCGTGGTGTAGCCGAGGGTGCCGTTGAGGGGAACGCTGGTGACCGACGCCTGGAAGAAGATGGTGACGGCGCCGAAGAGTCCGGCGATGGCCCAGGCCAGCGTCTGGACCTTCTTGACGGGGATGCCGAGCAGCCCGGCCCGGTCGGCGTTCTCGGCCGAGGCCCGCAGGGCGATGCCCAGCTTGGACTGCTTGAAGAAGATCTGCAGCCCGATGGCGCAGGCGAGCACCGCGACCAGCGCAGCGATGTTGTTGCCGCTGCCGTAGATGATGCCCTGGGCGCTGGTGAACTTGATGCCACCGAACGGGGTGCTGTCGGAGAAGTTGCCCGGCGGGAGCCCGGAGAGCCCCAGCATCTTCGGGACGTAGAGGTTGATGAACGCCAGGATCTGGGCGACGCCGATGGTGGCGACGGTGAGGATGAGGCGGGGCGAGTCCTTGAACCGGCGGATGATGAGGATGTCGGTGAGGGCGCCGAAGATGACGCCGCCGACCAGCGCGATGGGGAACGCGACCAACCACGGCACGCCCTTGAGCAGGACGAGGAGCACGGCGAACACGGCCGGCACCGCGCCGACGGCGGCGACGGCGAAGTTGATGATCTTGTTCGTGCGGTAGATGAGGATCAGGCCGACGGCCAGGAGGCCGTAGAGCGTGCCCTGCGAGCCGCCGTTGGTGATGGTCGGCAGGCTGTTGAGGATGCCGTCGGTGCTGAGCGAGAAGTCGGTCCAGCCCTCGCCGGTGAACTTCAGGAGCCCGGGCGTGTCGAGGGCGAACAGGAACCCGAAGGTCGCCAGGGCGATCCGCAGGATCTTCGCCGAGCGGGCATCACCGGTGAAGGGGCGCTTCGCGGTGGCCCACGCGTTGGCGACCGTGTCGGCCGGGCTGTCGAGGGCGCTCATCGGGGCATCGGGGGCAGCGACAGCTTGCCCTTGGTCCAGCCGTCGATCCTGGTGCGCTGCTGATCGATGTGGATCCAGGTGCCGACCTTGCCGTTGTACGAGCTGGCCTTGCGTGACCAGTAGGCCCGGACGACGTCCTGGCCCCACTGGTAGTTGCCCGGGCTGATCTGGCGGAGCACGTGGGTGGCGTCGCCTCGGGCACCGAGGCGGAACGCCCCCTGCTCGAACGATTCGGGCGTCAGGTTCGGGCCCGCCATCTGCACCGAGCTGGCGATGAGGTTGAGGTAGTCCCACTGGAGGTCGGCCGATTCGAAGGGCGTCTGGCCCTGGCCGCCGCCGAGCTTCCACACGCGGTGGCCGCGTCCGGTGAACTGCTTCTCTTCCTTGTCGATGGAGCGGAAGCCGAAGGCGCCGTCGAAGGCGCAGCCGCTGTCCTTGCCCTGCGGGCAGCCGACCGAGCCGATGTAGGCCTGGGAGGCGGCGTCGGTGTCCATGAAGCCGGTCCCGGTGACGATGTTCTCGGGGTAGTACTGCTGGGTGTCCTCTTCCTGGTACAGGAACGCCGGGGCGACGAGGTCGCAGAAGCACATCACCGAGGTGGCGTCGTCGTTGGGGTTGACGGCGTCGCCGCGCATGGCCAGCACGCCGGCACGGCGCTGCTGGTCGGCGGTGGAGATGTCCTGGGCGTAGAAGTACTTGCGGTTGCCGTAGCTCTGGCCGCACTTGGAGATCTCGGCCTTGAGGTCGACCTCGACCGTGTTCTGGTTCTGCGGGTCGTTGGTGGCGATCACGCCGAGCTGGCGGGTCTTGTCCTTGTAATTCCGGGAGAACTCGGCGTTGTTGCCCGAGAGCTGGTTGCACCAGAAGCGGCCGGCGTGCTGGGCGAGCCGGGTGCCGCTGGCCGTGACGTCGTAGTGGTAGGGCCGCCACCGCTGACCGAAGGCGTCCTGGAAGTTCCAGCCGCCGAGGTTGACCACACGGAGCTTCGAGAGGACCTCGAAGCAGCTGGAGCAGACCGAGGTGTTCCAGATCACCGCGAACGGCTTGCGGGTCTTCACCATGTTCTCGAGTTCACCGGCGAGGCAGCTCTCGTTCGGCGGGATCGTGCGGCAGGTGCCCTCGAACAGCTCGATCTTGACCTTGCGGCCGTAGAGCTCGAAGTTGTCGTTGATGAACTTGGCCGCCGCGACGTTGTACTTGTTGTACTGGTCGACGGTGACGAAGGCGCCCTGTGCCTGGAGGATGGCGTTCACGGCCGGGTCGCCGGCGCCGTAGTACTGCACGATCTTGATCTCGTCGCCGGTGACGCCCTGGTAGGTCTCGCCGGGGTTGGTGCCGTTCGACTTGCCGACGCAGGGGGGCGCGTAGAAGTCGATGGCCGGGTCGAACTGGCGGTCGCCCTTGCAGTGGCTGGTGTCGCCCTGCGCCGCAGGGGCCTTGCCGCCGCCACCGTCGGGCGATCCGGGGGTGTTCCCACCGTCGGTGCCGCCGGGGGTGTTCCCGCCGGTCGAGCCGTCGGAGCTGCCACCCGTGCCGTCGGACCCGCCGGTGTCGATACCGGGGGCACCGCTGCCGTCCTCGAGGGGCAGGCCGGTCGCGGGGTCGACGTACTCGCCCCCGTCGATGCCCGGGGTGCCGGTCGGGTTGAACCCGCCGGTTCCCGTGTCGACCGATTGACGGTTGTCCATCGTCGACGGAGCGACCGCGACGATGAGCAACTGGATTGCCACCACGGCTGCGAGTGGGAGGTAACGCGCGCCAACTGAACGCTTCACTGGGTTCGACCCCTACTTCCAAGAGCTGATGCGAATGGGTGTTCCGGGTGTGTCATTCGACACGTCTGCGCTTCGGTCCTGCCCCCGTTGGGCTGCGGGCAGGAGAAAGTGACTGGAGTCACATCGGCGCCGTCGATGCCGACTTGACCGATTTCCGGGCGCGCACATGCCGTATTCCGCCGACCTCGGGAGGAAGTGGTCGGTTCGCAGACCGGTCCGGGCGCGCCCGCGGTCGCTCGGCCACCCAGATCGTTCTGTGTTGCCGAGGACGCCATGGGGAGCGTCGGCGACGACCCGGTTCCGAGTCGAGGCAGGACCGGGTTGCTGTGGTCGCTCTGGAGGGCGACGTCGGCAACCCAGAACGGGGCTCGTGCCGGCGCCGTCTCAGACGGGGTTGACGGCCTCGTCGATGCCCTGGGCCAGGGTGTTCCAGGCGAGGGTGGCGCACTTGATGCGTACGGGGAACTTCACGACGCCGCGGAGGGCCTCGAGGTCGCCCAGCTTGACGTCTTCGGGGGCGTCGGCGACCTCGTCGGGGTCGAGGCCGGAGTCGCCGGCCTGCTCCTTGCCCTCGCCCTCGCCGTCGAGGTGCTGCTCGTGGATCGACATCATGGCCTTGAACGCCCTGGTGAGGTCCTTGACCTCGCGCAGCGTCTTGCCCTTGACCGCGGCCGACATCATCGACGCCGACGACTGGCTGATCGAGCAGCCCTGGCCACCGATCTTGATGTCGGAGATCGTCGCGACATCATCTGAGGTGTCGAGCTCGATGGACACGATGATCTCGTCGCCGCAGAGCGGGTTGAACCCCTCGACCCGGGTCGCCGGCGGGGATTCCAGCTCGCCCTTGTTCCGGGGGCTGCGGTAGTGGTCGAGGATGATCTCGCGGTAGAGGTCTTCAAGTCCCGGCATGTCGTTGATCCTTCAGATCCCGAAGAAGTCGCCGGCGGCCGCGATGGCGTCGGCGAGGACGTCGATGTCGTCGGCGTCGTTGTACACGTACAGCGACGCCCGTGCGGTGGCGTTGGCGCCGAGCGCCTTCATGAGCGGCTTGGCGCAGTGGTGGCCGGCCCGGACGCAGACCCCGTGCTCGTCGAAGACCTGGGTGAGGTCGTGGGGGTGGATGTCCTGGTAGGCGAAGGAGAACACGCCGCCTCGGGCGGCCGGCTCGGCCGGCCCGTGGATGACGATGTCGTCGCCGAAGCGCTCGGTCAGCGTGCGCAGCGTGTAGGCGGTGAGCTCGACCTCGTGGCGGCGCACGGCGTCCATTCCCAGGTTCGACAGGTACTCGCACGCCGCGCCGAGACCCACGGCCTCGGCGATCATGGGCGTGCCGGCCTCGAACTTCCACGGGAGCTCGGTGTGGGTGAACCCCTCCTTGGTGACGTTGAGGATCATCTCGCCGCCGCCCAGGAAGGGGGGCGTGGCGTCGAGGATGTCCTCGGTGCCGTACAGGACGCCGATGCCGGTGGGGCCGAGCAGCTTGTGGCCGGTGAAGGCCACGAAGTCGGCACCCCAGGCCTGGACGTCGGTGGTGAGGTGCGGAACGTGCTGGCTGGCGTCGACCACGGCGATGGCGCCAGCGGCGTGGGCCTTGGCGACCAGTTCGGTGACCGGGTTCAGCGTGCCGAGCACGTTGGACATGGCCGTGAACGACAGGACCTTGGCGCCGTCGAGGAGGCGGTCGAGGTCGGTGAGGTCGAGCCGGCCGTCGGGGGTGATGGGGATCCAGCGCAGCTCGATGCCGATGGCCGCCGCGAGCTGGTGCCACGGCACGATGTTGGCGTGGTGCTCCATCTCGGTGAGCACGACGGCGTCGCCGGAGCGGAGGTGGGCGGTGCCCCAGGCCCGGGCCACGAGGTTCAGCGCCTCGGTGGCGTTCTTGGTGAAGACGATGTTCTTCGCCGCGGGTGCGTTGATGAACCGGCGGACCTGCTCGCGGCCGCCCTCGAGGCCGGCGGTGGCCTCCTGGGCGATGAGGTAGGTACCGCGGTGCACGTTGGCGTTGGAACGCTCGTAGTAGGTCGCCATCGCGTCGAGCACGGCCTGCGGCTTCTGCGAGGTGTTGGCCGAGTCGAGGTAGACGAGGCGCTTGCCGTGGACCTCGCGGGCGAGGATCGGGAAGTCCTTCTTGATGGTCTTGACGTCGAGGGCCTCGGTCATGACGGGACCCGGAACGCGTCGTAGCCGTCGGCCTCCAGTTGCTCGGCGATCTCCATGCCGCCGGAGGCGACGATGCGGCCGTCGATGAGCACGTGGACCACGTCGGGGCGGAGGTGGTCGAGGAGGCGCTGGTAGTGGGTGATGAGCACGACCCCGAGCTCGGGGCGATCGGCCCGGACCTCGTTGACGCCCTTGGCCACGACCTGGAGCGCATCGATGTCGAGGCCCGAGTCGGTCTCGTCGAGGATGGCGATCTCGGGCTCGAGGATGGCCATCTGGAGGATCTCGTTGCGCTTCTTCTCGCCGCCGGAGAAGCCCTCGTTCAGGTAGCGGTCGGCGAAGCTCGGGTCCATGTCGAGCCGCTCCATCCACTCCATGATCGACAGGCGCAGTTCGAGCACCGAGAGGTCGATGCCCTTGCGGGCCGACAGCGCCTGGCGCAGGAAGTTGATGACCGAGACGCCGGGGATCGCCTGGGGGTACTGGAAGGCGAGGAACATGCCCGCCTTGCCGCGCACGTCGACGTCCCAGTCGGTGATGTCGTCGCCGCGGAGCAGGATCTTGCCGGCGGTGACCTCGTAGTCGGGGTTGCCGAGCAGTGAGTTGGCGAGGGTGGACTTGCCCGAGCCGTTGGGGCCCATGATCGCGTGGACCTCGCCGGGTGCGACCGT
Organism: Acidimicrobiales bacterium; assembly: GCA_041618235.1. Lineage (GTDB taxonomy): Bacteria > Actinomycetota > Acidimicrobiia > Acidimicrobiales > Salinilacustritrichaceae > Salinilacustrithrix. The sequence goes on along the minus strand of JBFJNI010000008.1, from coordinate 50,035 downwards.
GAGGTCGATGCCCTTGAGGATCTCGGAGTGTGCCTGCCCGTCGGGCTGATCGGCGACGCGAGCGTGGAGGTCGCGGATCTCGAAGAGGGGGGTGCCGGCGGGGGACGACGCGGTCTCGGCCATGCCCGCGAGTCTATGGGCCCGAACCCCATTAGCACTATCGACGTAGTGATAATGGGAAGCGGATCTAGCTCTCGGTCTTCTCGTCCTCTTCCGCCTTGGCGGCGCCTTCCTTGAGGCCCTGCTTGAACTCGTTCTGGGCCTGGCCCAGCGAGCGAGCGAGCTTGGGGAGCTTGGCGCCACCGAAGAGGAGGAGGATCACGATGAGGATGATGATGAGTTCCGGTCCCTGAGGCATACGCGATCTACGGTACCGCACCCCATCTCGGATGGACCATCGGTACCGAGGACGATCGCTCTGCGGGCGGCGAGTGTTTCTTTCTCGTGTCGGAGGTACGGAATCCGGGCGCCGACGTCGAAAGCCTCAGGGTGCTCCCCTCGTCGCTGCCGCACCGTCGCCGTCGCCTCTTCACCCTGCTGATCGGCGTCACCGCCGCCATCGGTGCCCTGCTCGTCCCCTCCGCCCAGGCCCTCGACGGCTGGCAGGTCCAGGCCGAGGAAGGCATCGCCCCAGGGGTCATGTACCGCACCGAGACCGGACCCGGGCCGCTGGCGGCCTTCACCGCCACCGTGGACCCGAGTGCGTCGGTGCGCTTCGCCACCGTGCTCTCCGGTGCCCGGGTCGACGGCGGGCTCGAGCCCGTGTCCGCCATGTGCCGCCGTGCGGGAGCCGTGGCGTGCGTCAACGCCAACTTCCCCGTGTGCCCGAAGTGCCAGCAGCCCTTCGGCGGTGTGGTGCGCGACCGGATCATCAGCCGCAGCCCCACCGATGCGCAGAACCAGATCTCGGTCATCGACGGCCGGCTCACCAGCGACCCGTGGGCCTGGTCGGCCCGGCTCGAGAAGGTCGGACTCCCCGGCTCGCCCCCGCGGGTCGAGGTCGCCGGCATCAACGTCCCGGTCGTCGAGGACGGCATCGTGCTCTACACGCCGGAGTTCGCCCCGTCGACCTCGGCGCCCGCCGGCACCTACGAGGTCCTGCTCCGCGCCCCTGCACCGCTCCAGACCGGCCCCGATGTCCGTCAGCCCGCCGAGTTCGTCCGGGCCCAGGCGGCGGGCAACGCTCCGATCCCCGCCGACGGCGTCGTGCTCTCGGGCCGTGGCCGGGGCGCCGACGCGCTGTGGTCGTTCATCGAGGGCGACAAATCGCCAGGGCTCGTCGAGCTGGTCACCGACACCCCCGCGGGCATCGAGCAGTCCTTCGCCGGGCACCCTGTGCTGCTGCGGGACGGGCGACGGCTGGCGATGGATCAGCGAGACGGCAAGGTGGTCAACCGCCACCCCCGCACGTTGCTCGGATGGAACGACTCGGGCGCCGTCTGGGTCGTGGTCGTCGACGGCCGGCAGTCCCACAGCCGGGGCATGACGCTGGCCGAGGCCACCGACCACATGCTCGCCCTCGGCGCCACCGACGCCGTCAACCTCGACGGTGGCGGCTCCTCGACGATGGTCACCCGCTGCGGCGACGGCTGGTGCGCCCGCAACCGCCCCAGCGACGGTCAGGAGCGCCGCGTGCCGGTGGCGCTCGCCATCGTGGCGACCTCCGCGCCCGCAGCCGCTGCGGCGCCTGCACCCACACCGCCCACGACGCCGCCGCCTCCGCCGGTCTCCGTGACGGTGCCGCCGACCACGGTGCCGGTCACCGTTCCGGCGCCGGTCGAGGCCACGGCGACCGAGGACGCGGTCCCTGCCGCCATCGCGGCCCCGCCGACCACGCTGGCTGCGGCGCCGCCGGCGCCGGTACGGGATCTGGCTGAGCCCGCCGAGCCGGCCGCCACCGGACGAGCGGCGGTCTGGGGGACCGCCGAGGTCGCGCTCGTGGCGACCCCGGCCTCGGATGTGGCCTCCGTGGGCTCGTCCGCCCTGCGGACGGTGCTGGCGCTGATCGCCGTCGGGGCCATCGGCATCGAGGCCCTGGCCCTCGCACGCGTACGACACCGCGTTCCGCTCGGCTGAGCGCGGACCGCTCCGGCCGTTCGGCACGGGCCGGTCAGTGCCGGCCGATCAGGTCTTCCTTCCATGCGCGGAAGCGGCCGTGCGAGGTGCCGCTGGGACCGACGCCATCGGCCGAGCCGTCGGGGAAGAGGCGCAGGGTGAACTGCAGCGACAAGTCGTCGTCGCGCGCGGCCCAGTAACGGGCATGGCCCTTCGACGCCGGCCCGGCCCGCCAGAGGATCCAGGGCCCGATGCGCCGCTTGTACTCGGCCACCGGCCGGCCGGGGAGGTCGTCGCCCAACGCCAGCAGCTCGGCCGGGGCCTCGACCCACGCGGTGGCGGGGATGTTGCGGTCGCGGATCGGCGTCGGCGGGAGGTCGTCGGTGTGGACGGGGGTGTCGTCGGTGGGGCGCCGGTCGTAGGGGAGCGCCTCACCACCCACGGTCGATCCACTCCTGGAGGTGGGGTCGCTCGGTACCGATGGTGGTGTCGTCGCCGTGGCCGGGCAGCACGAGGGTCTCGGGCGGGAGGGTGAACAGCTTGCGGTCGACCGACTCGATGATGGTGTCGAAGTCGCCGAGGTCGGTCTTGGTGTTGCCCGGACCACCAGGGAAGAGCGTGTCGCCCGAGAACAGGATCGGCGACCCCTCGAGCCGGAAGCTCATCGACCCGGGCGTGTGGCCGGGGTTGTGGATGGTGTGGAGTCGCAGTCGCCCGACCTGGATGACCGACGCGTCCTCGAGGATCTCGTCGTAGCTCGGGAGCATGCCGGCGTCCTCGGCCGTGACGTGGACGCTGTAGCCGGCGTCGCGGAGCTGGGGGACGGCCTGGATGTGGTCCCAGTGGCCGTGGGTCTCGATGACCGTGCGGACCCCGAGACCCTCGCACAGCTCGAGCAGCATCTCGTGCTCGTTGGCGGCGTCGATGAGGACGGCGTCGCCGGTCTGGGTGCACCGCAGGACGAAGACGTTGTTCTCGTACGGTCCGACCACCACCTTGTGGATCTCGGCCTGCTCGTCGCTCCAGTGCAGCGTGTCCATGACGTCGAGCCTACGGAGCGCTCGACGGTCTCGCCCCGCGAGGCCGTCGGGATCAACCGTCAGGCCTCGGTGGGGGCGATGACGTCGAACCCGAGGCCGGCGGCGGCGGGGATCTGCCGGCGGTCGAAGGTGAGATAGCGGACCGGGCCGGGCAGACGGGACGCGGCGGCGAGGTGGATGGCATCGACCGAGCGGACGCGGAAGGTCGCTCCGATCTCGACGGCTCGGGCGAGACAGCGATCGTCGACCGGGACGACGTGGAATCGGTCCCAGTCGGAGTGGAGGGCGGCCCAGAGGGCGTCGTGCTGGCCGGGGGTGGCGGCGAGCTGGTGCATGGCCTGGAGCGTCTCCGCACGGACCAGGGCCGAGGCGCACCAGATGTCGTGCTCCGACATGGCCTCGGTGACGAGGCCATGGCCTGGCGTCCGCAGATAGCGACGGAGGAGCGCCGAGGTGTCGATCGCCAGCGTCATCCCCGGCCGCGCAGCTCGTCGATGACGTCGTCGAGGCGGATGTCGACGGCGAGGTCGAGGGGGACGAGCTCGGTGGGCTCGCCCGAGGAGCGCCGCGGCGCCTCGACCAGTCCGGTGGCCACCAGGTCGTCGAGGGTCGGAACGCCGTCGGGTTCGAGTGGGCCCAGCTGCGCAGCGGGCACGCCGTCGACGGTGATGGTGATGCGCTCGCCGGCGCCGGCGCGGCGGACGACCGCCGCCACCTGGTTGCGGAGCTCGCGCACCCCGATCGACTCCATCGCGGGCACCGTATCGACCACCGCTGCATCAGGGTGCGCTGCTCGTCGCAGGCGTGGCGAGGATCCGAGGCAGGACCGCGGCGGTACCGGCCAGAATCTCCCACCATGGCCTCGACCCCCCTCATCCCGCGCTCGGTCCTGTTCGGCAACCCCGAGCGGTCCGGCGCCCAGATCTCACCCGACGGCACGACGCTCTCGTGGATCGCGCCGCGCGACGGCGTACTGAACGTCTGGGTCCAGACCATCGGGGCCGACGACGCCCGTGTGGTCACCGACGACACCGACCGTGGCATCCGCAGCTACACGTGGGCCTACGACGGTCGCCACCTGCTCTACATCCAGGACGCCGGTGGTGACGAGGACTGGCACGTCTACGCCACCGACGTCATCGACGGCGGCACCCGCGACCTCACCCCGTTCGACTCGGTGAACTGCCAGGTCGTCGACGTCGACGAGGACCACCCCGACGTCATCCTCCTGGGCATCAACAAGGACAACCCGCAGCTGCACGACGTCTACGAGTGCGTCCTCGCCACCGGCGAGCTCACCAAGATCGCCGAGAACCCCGGCTTCGTCGGCTGGGTCACCGATGCCGACATGACCGTCCGTGGTGCGGCGGCCCCGACGCCCGACGGCGGCATCGCCGTGATGGTGCGCGACACGGTCGAGGACGAATGGCGCCCCCTCTTCGTCGCCGGCCAGGAGGACTCGCTGACGACGTCGCCCGTGTCCTTCGACCGCAGCGGCGACCGCATGCTGTGCATCTCGTCGATCGACGCCAACACCGGACGCCTCGTCTGGATCGACATCGCCACCGGCAAGGTCGACGTCATCGCCGAGGACGAGCGCTACGACGTCGCCAGCGTCAGCGTCGACCGCCACTCCAAGGAGCCACGGGGCGTGGCGTTCCAGCGCGACCGGCTCCAGTGGACCGCGCTCGACGAGTCGGTCCGCGTCGACTTCGAACGTCTCGACGAACACGACCCGGGCGATTGGGGTCTGGTCGGACGCGACCAGGCCGACCGCACGTGGCTGGTGGCCTACACCCATGACGACGGTCCGGTGTCCTACTGGAGCTACGAGCGTCGCTCGGGCGAGTTCACCTTCCTGTTCGAACACCAGCCCGCGCTCGCCGACTTCGAGCTCTCGCCGATGGAGTCCTTCGAGTTCACCGCGAGCGACGGCATGCGCATCGAGGGCTACGTCACCTATCCCGTCGACGGTGACCGCACGGCCGTCCCGGCCGTCCTGAACGTGCACGGCGGTCCGTGGGCCCGCGACACCTGGGGCTTCGATCCCGAGGCGCAGTGGTTCGCCAACCGTGGGTACGCGTGTGTGCAGGTCAACTACCGGGGCTCCACGGGCTACGGCAAGGGCCACGTCAACGCCGGCGACCGCGAGTGGGCCGGCAAGATGCACACCGACCTGCTCGAGGCCATCGACCACCTCGCGGCCGCCAACGCCACCGGCGGCACCATCGACCCCGATCAGGTGGCCATCTACGGCGGCTCCTATGGCGGGTACGCCGCCCTCGTCGGCGCGGCCTTCACGCCCGAGCGCTTCCGGTGCGCCGTCGACATCGTCGGCCCGTCCAACATCGCCACGCTCATCAAGTCGATCCCGCCGTACTGGGCGCCGATGATCGCCCAGTTCCACACGCGGGTCGGTCACCCCGACGCCGACGCCGACTTCATGTGGGAGCGCTCGCCCCTGTCGAAGGCCGACAACATCTCGATCCCGTTGCTCATCGCCCAGGGCGCCAACGACCCCCGCGTGAAGCAGGCCGAGTCCGAGCAGATCGTCGAAGCGCTCAACCGGCACGGCATCGCGCACCAGTACCTGCTCTACGAGGACGAAGGCCACGGCTTCGCCAAGCCCGAGAACCGCCTCGACTTCTACAGCCACGCCGAGGCCTTCCTCGCCGAGCACCTCGGTGGCCGCGCCGAGACCTGACACCGGGAATCTTGCGGCCTCCACCGCTCCACGTGATGCGAGTTCGGCCGCAAGATTCGGTGTAGCACCGGTGTACGCAATGCGAGTTGCTGGCCGGCGACGACCCGTCTACCTTGACCGGCCAGTCAAGTACGCCGATCCGCAACGGGAGCACATCGTGAACTTCGCCTTCTCCGAGGAGCAGGAAGAACTCCGGAACATCGTCCGGTCCTTCCTCCAGAACAAGTCGTCCGAAGAAGCCGTCCGCGAGCAGATGGACACCGAGAAGGGCTTCGACGACGCCGTCTGGACCCAGATGGCCGAGCAGATGGGCCTCCAGAGCCTCATCATCCCCGAGGAGTACGGCGGCTCGGGCTACAGCTACGTCGAACTCTGCGTGGTGCTCGAGGAGATGGGCCGCTCGCTGCTGTGCGCCCCGTACTTCTCCACCGTCGTGCTCGCCGCCAACACGCTGCTGCAGAGCGGCGACGATGCGGCCAAGAAGGGCCTCCTCCCGGGCATCGCCTCGGGCGAGACCAAGGCCACGCTCGCCTTCACCGAGGCCAACGGCCGCTGGGACGAGGCCGGCGTCGAGGCCACCGCCACGAAGGACGGCGACAGCTACAAGATCAACGGCGAGAAGATGTTCGTGCTCGACGGTCACACCGCCGATCTCATCATCGTCGCCGCCCGCACCGATGCCGGTGTGAGCCTGTTCCATCTCAACAGCGACGCGGCCGGGCTCACCCGCACCGCGCTGTCCACCATGGACCAGACCCGCAAGCAGGCGAAGCTCACCTTCGAGAACACGCCGGCCACGCTCATCGGCACCGACGGTGGCGGCTGGGACGTGCTGAACACCGTCCTCGACCTCACCGTGGTGGCCCTCGCCGCCGAGCAGGTCGGTGGCGCCCAGTTCGTGCTCGAGATGGCCGTCCAGTACGCCAAGGACCGGGTCCAGTTCGGCCGGCCCATCGGTTCGTTCCAGGCCATCAAGCACAAGTGCGCCGACATGCTCCTCGAGGTCGAGTCGGCCAAGTCGGCCGCCTACTACGCCGCCTGGTGCGCCGCCGAGATGAACGACGAGCTCCCCTCGGTGGCCTCGCTCGCCAAGGCGTACTGCTCCGAGGCGTACTTCCACGCCGCGGCCGAGAACATCCAGATCCACGGTGGCATCGGCTTCACCTGGGAGCACCCCGCGCACCTCTACTTCAAGCGGGCCAAGAGCTCCGAGCTCCTGTTCGGTGATCCCACCTACCACCGCGAGCTGCTCGCTCAGCGCATCGGTATCTAGTCCACCGACCGCAGCGCAGAACTGGAAGAAGGGGGCATCTGCAGATGCCCCCTTCTTCGCGTCCGCCGAGACCTGGCGCGACGACGGGATGGTCGGTGCGGACCATCCCGTCGTCGTCCCTGGATCCCTGTTGGAGACGACACCTTCGAGCGGAAGCCCCCGTTCGTGGTGTCCCCTGATGTATCGGCACGTTCGGCGAGAACATGAGGAGAGATTCTCCGGCGCTGCCGCGTCTTCCCGGACTGCTCGTCTTTCGGCGCTTCCTCCGTCGGTCCGGCGGGCCGTAGCGTCACCGCCGTGATCCTCGTCTTCCTCGTCATCGGCGCGTTGCTGGTCTTCGCCATCGCCGCTGCGTTCGTCGGCACCGAAGCCTTCCGCCTCGGGCACACGCCGACCACCGCGGTGTTCGATCTCGACGAAGCCGTGTCCTACGTGGCGGATGGACTCACCGACGAGGCGGCCGCCGGGCTGACCTTCGACGAGGTGCGGAGCCTGATCACCTTCTCGCTCGAGCACCTCCGTGCGAAGGGGATCTCGGCCATGCCCGGCGAGGAGATCGACTTCGACGCGCTGGGCCCGCCCGTCGTGGTCGCCGACGACGATGCCGTGGCCGTCGTGCTCGGCCGCGCCGACGAACAGGACATGGTGGTCACCGACGCCGGCGTCCTCCAGGTCCTCGATCTGCTGCTCGCCCACCTCGTCGAGATCGGCGCGGTCGGCCCGGCCGTGCCGCCACCCGTCGATCCCGAAACCTGACCCCATCGCTTCCCCCGATTGTGCTGGAATGTCGGCACCAGAGAAGGGAGGTGGTCCACAACATGGAAGACAGTTGTCACGGGACCCTGGAGGTGGCTGGCCACTAGGTCAGTCTCCGGACCGACCTGGTGAATCCCACCAGGCCACCGCTGAACCCACTCGGCCGGGGGTTGGTCCCACCCGGCATCCAACGAGCGTTCGGTCCTGAAATGAACGTCGACGGGGAGGCGGGCTGTTGCCGGCCTCCCCGTCACGCGTATCGTGCCCACCATGTCGAACCGCCTCGTCCGCATCGAAGAGAACCAGTGGCTCGGCGACAAGCGGACCTTCATCGTCCACGACCAGGACAACGTCTGCGATCCGGACGTGCTGGCCGACATCGCCGCCGCCGAGTCGTGGGCGACCTTCGGCCCGGACACCAGCGTCGAGGCCCGCAACCGCGGCTATCGCGTCTGCAAGGTCTGCGCCGCCAACGGCGCCGAGTGAACGACCGCTTCTCCTCCGGCTCGCTGCAGCTCGTCGGCCACCTGGCCGGCGTGACCGCCACCGGGCCGGTCCGCCCGGCCGTCGTGCTCGTGCACGGCTACCCGTCGGGGCCCGCCGGTACCGCCGGTGCCGTCGCAGGAATGTCCGAGCTCGCTGATCGCATCGCCGACGACATGGAGTTCGTCGCCTTCGCTCCGGTGCTCCGAGGCGTGCGCGAGAGCAAGGGCGACTTCTCGATCCGAGGCTGGGCCAACGACATCCACGCGGCCGTCGCCCACGTGCGGGCCACGGCCCGGGTGAGCGGCGTCTGGCTGGCCGGATTCGGCACCGGGGGTGCACTCGTGACCTGCGCCGGCGCCGACGACACCGAGATCCGAGGCGTGGCGTCGCTCGCGGCACCGGCCGACTTCGACGACTGGGCCAGCAACCCCAAGCGCCTCTTCGAGCACGCCCGCGAGGTCGGCATCACCAAGGCCGAGCCGTCCTCGAACGCCATCGACGGCTGGGCCCGAGAGCTCCGCGAGCTCAAGGCGGTCGACGCCGCCCGCCGGCTCGCGCCGCGTCCGCTGCTCGTGGCGCACGGCTCCGACGACGACCTCGTCCCGAGCTTCGACGCCCGGGTCATCGCCGACGCCCACACCGCAGCTGAGCTGCGCATCCTCGACGGCGCCGGCCACCGGTTGCGCCACGACCCGCGGGCGATGGCCATCCTCCTCGGCTGGCTCGATCGTCAGCGCACGGCGGCGGTTCCGAGAACGGCCTGACCGGAGGTGGGTTCAGTCCTGCTTGGACTTCTTGGCCGCCTTCTGGGCCTTCTTCCACTTGCGGACCTCCGCGAGACTCTCGTCGGAGGAGATGTCGGCCACCGAGCGCGGGGTGGGGTCGGAGAACGGCGCCGCGACCTCCTCCCATCCCGTGGGCTTCTTGCCGAAGCGCTTGGCGAGGATGGCGATGAAGATCTTGGTCTTCTCGTCGCCGTAGCCGGGGACCTCACGGAGACGGTCGTAGAGGGTCTGGGCGTCACGGACGCCCTTCCAGATCTTGTCGGCCTGGCCGTCGTAGTGCTCGACGACGTGCTCGCAGACGGCATGGACCCGCTCGCCCATCGACTTGGGGAACCGGTGGATGGCGGGCTTGGCGCGGGCCAGCTCCACGAACTCGTCGACCGGCATGGCGGCGATCTTGGCCGGATCGAGGTGCCCGAGGCGCTCCTTCAGCGTGTAGGGCCCGGTGAACGCCCACTCCATCGGGACCTGCTGGTCGAGGAGCATGCCGAGCAGCAGTGCCAGAGGGTCCTGGTCGAGGAGGCGGTCGGCGTCGTCGTTGCCGGTGATCGGGATGCGGGGCGCGGCCATGCCCCGGAGGATATGTCGTCGATCGCGTGTGCCCGTCCGCCGCCGGTCGACGGCGTGTTCGTCAGTGGGTCCAGGGAGGGGCGGCCTCGGTGTCGATGTCGTGGTGGGCGATGGCCTTGGCCACGACGTCGGCCTCGAGGGCACCCTGCTCGGCGAGGGCCGAGAGCACGGCGACCACGAGGTGGCCGGCGTCGACCTCGAAGAACTCGCGGAGCGCCTCGCGGGTGTCCGAGCGCCCGAAGCCGTCGGTTCCGAGCGACGAGTAGGGGCGTCCGACCCAGCGCGAGACCTGGTCGGGCACCGCGCGCATGTAATCGGTGACGGCGATGACCGGTGCGCCACCGGCGGCGTCCTCGGCGAGGCGGTCGTGGACCAACGCGGTCCGAGGCTCCTCGCCGGGGTGGAGGCGGTTCCAGCGATCGGTGACCATGGCTTGCTCGCGGAGCTTCTTGTAGCTGGTGACCGACCACAGATCGCAAGCCACGTCCCACCGCTCGGCGAGCTCGTCCCGCGCGGCCTCGGCGGCGCCGTAGGCGGTTCCCGAGAACAGGATCGTGGCCCGCTTCGAGGGCCCCTCCGGTGCTTCGGCCCAGCGGTACATGCCCTCGATGACGCCGAGCTCGACGTGATCGCCGTCCGGCATCGCGGGCATGGGGTAGGTCTCGTTGTAGAGCGTCAGGTAGTAGATGACGTCGCGCTGGTCGGCCGGCGTGTCGGGCCCGTACATCCGGTGCAGGCCGGCCCGGATGATGAGGGCGACCTCGAAGGCGAAGGCGGGGTCATAGGCCTCGATGGTGGGGACGGTGGACGCCAGCAGGAGCGAGTGCCCGTCCTGGTGCTGGAGCCCCTCGCCGGTGAGCGTGGTGCGGCCGGCGGTGGCGCCGAGGAGGAAGCCGCGGGCGCGGGCGTCGGCGGCGGCCCAGATCGAGTCGCCCACCCGTTGGAAACCGAACATCGAATAGAAGATGAAGAACGGCACCATCGGCACGCCCCGGTTGGCGTGGGCGGTGCCGGCGGCGATGAAGCTCGACATCGAGCCGGCCTCGGTGATGCCCTCCTCGAGGATCTGGCCGTCCTGGCTCTCGGTGTAGGAGAGCAGCAGGTCGTGGTCGACGGGCTCGTAGAGCTGGCCTCGGGACGCGTAGATCTTGATCTCGCGGAACAGCGAGTCCATGCCGAAGGTCCGGGCCTCGTCGGGCACGATGGGCACGACGCGCGGGCCGAACGCATCGTCCCTGGCGAGGTTGCGGAGCAGCCGAGTGAAGCTCATGGTCGTCGCCACCTCCTGCGTCCCGGATCCGGCGAGCAGCTCGGCGAAGGCGTCGTCGGACGGCAGCGTGATGGCCCGGCGCGTCGGCACCGGGCGGGACGGGAGGGCGCCGTCGAGTGCCTTGAGGCGGGCGTGGAAGTACTCGTGCTCGGGCGTGCCCTCGCGGAGCGAGATGTACGGCGGCTCGGCGTCGTCGGTGAGCGCGGACTCGGGGACCTCGTCCTGGAGGTACAGGCGGTCGCGCAGGTCGCGCAGCTGCGCCAACGTCATCTTCTTGATCTGGTGGGTGGCGTTGCGGCCCTCGACGCCGGCACCGAGGGTCCAGCCCTTGATGGTCTTGGCCAGGATGACCGTGGGGCGGCCCTCGGTCTCGGTGGCGGCCTTGTAGGCGGCGTACAGCTTCTTGTAGTCGTGGCCACCTCGGGGCAGGTTGCGGAGCTCGTCGTCGCTCAGGTGCTCGACCAGCTTCCGGAGCCGGGGGTCGGGGCCGAAGAAGTCGTCGCGGATGAAGGCGCCGTCCTCGACGGCGTAGCGCTGGAACTGCCCGTCGACGGTGGTGTTCATCTTGTTGAGCAGCACGCCGTCGACGTCGCGCTGGAGCAGCTCGTCCCACTTGGAACCCCAGACGACCTTGATGACGTTCCAGCCGGCGCCGCGGAAGACGGCCTCGAGCTCCTGGATGATCTTGCCGTTGCCGCGGACCGGACCGTCGAGGCGCTGGAGGTTGCAGTTGACGACCCAGGTGAGGTTGTCGAGGCCCTCGCGTGCGGCCAGCGAGATGGAGCCGAGCGTCTCGGGCTCGTCGGTCTCGCCGTCGCCGATGAAGCACCACACTCGGCTCTCGCTGGTGTCGTCGATGCGCCGGTTCTGGAGGTACTTGAGGAAGCGCGCCTCGTAGATCGAGTTGATGGGGCCGAGACCCATCGAGACCGTGGGGTACTCCCAGAAGTCGGGCATGAGGCGCGGATGGGGATACGACGAGATGCCGCCGCCACCGGCTTCCATGCGGAAGTGGTCGAGCTGGACCTGGGTGAGGCGGCCCTCGAGGAAGGCGCGGGCGTAGATGCCGGGAGCGGCGTGGCCCTGGAAGTAGACGTGATCGCCCGGCGTGCCGTCGGCCTTGCCCCGGAAGAAGTGGTTGAAGCCGACCTCGTACAGCGACGCCGACGAGGCGAAGGTGGCGAGGTGACCGCCGATGCCGTCGGCCTTCTTGTTGGCGCGCACGACCATGACGGCGGCGTTCCAGCGGATGTAGGCACGGATGCGGCGCTCGACGTGCTCGTCGCCCGGGAACCACGGCTCTCGCTCGGGTGGGATCGTGTTGACGTACGGCGTCGAGACGGCGGCAGGGGAGCCGACCTGCAGCTCGTTGGCCCGTTCGAGGAGCTTGGAGATCAGGAACCGGGCCCGGGTCTTGCCGTGGGTGTCCACGATGGCCTCGAGGCTGTCGAGCCATTCGCCCGTCTCCTCGGGATCGATGTCGGGCAGCTGGTTGACGTGACCGTCGATCGTCATGCGCCCAGCCAACCACCATTTCGGCCCGCTCGCTCCTTACCGGCGGGTAGTTCACGCCGCCGTCGCACGCCGATAGCGTCGGCCGCCATGACAGACGACGGCCGCAGGGTCTGGACCGATGGCGCGTGCCAGGGCAACCCGGGCCCCGGCGGATGGGGATGGGTCGACGACACCGGTCGGTGGGCCAGCGGTGCCGAGGCCCAGAGCACGAACCAGCGCATGGAGATCATGGCCGCGTACCGGGCGGTCACCGATCACGACGAGCCGTTGACGGTCGTCTCCGACTCGACCTACGTCGTCCACTGCTTCCGCGACCGGTGGTGGGAGGGGTGGCTGAAGCGTGACTGGAAGAACAGCCAGCGCAAGCCGGTCGCCAACCGCGACCTGTGGGAGCCGTTCATCGAGCTCGTGCGCGCACGCGGCGACGTGGAGTTCGAGTGGGTCAAGGGCCACGCCGGCGACGAGATGAACGACATCGCCGATCGGCTGGCGGTCGCGGCGGCGGAGTCGCAGACCGAACGCTCGGGCGACCGTGTGCCCGACGACCTCGGTGCCGCCGACGTCGGTGCCGGCGACGTCGTGCCCGCTGCACCGGGGACGACGACGGCCGTCGGCGATCGCGACCGAAGGCTTCCGTCAGGTCGCTTGGTCGGCGTGTTCGGCGCGCGCCCACCCGAGCTCGGCGGCTACGACGCCAACCCCGTCGCAGACGCGGTCGGCCGCCGACTGCAGGAGATCGTCGCGGCCAAGCAGCGCCTCGACCCCGACCTGAGGGTCGTTTCGGGCTTGCGCCTCGGCGCCGAGATGCTGGGCGCCGAAGCCGCGGTCGCCGAGGGCGTCCCGTTGGTGGCGGTGCTGCCCTTTCCCGACGCCGACCGGCCCTGGCCCCAGTCGTCCCGCCGTCGGTTCCGCCAGCTCGTCGACGCCGCCGAGGTGACCATCACGCTCGAGCGCAAGATCCCCGACACGAACGCCAAGGTCGGAACGGCGTTGCGGCGCCGCGACGCGTGGTTGGCCCGCAACCTCGACGAGGCCATCGTGGTGTGGGACGGCGCCGAGCGCTTCACCGGCCGATTGATCGCGACCTTGCGCGAGCGTCTGGGCGACGACGTCTGGGAGGAGCCGATCCCCGGTTGAGGGTGGGCGCGATCAGTGCCCGGTGAGCCGTCGGAGGACCGAGTACGCGACGTTGATCTCGCGCATGGTCTCCTCGGCGGCCGCCTGCTTGTCGGGGGCGGCGCCGACCAGACGGTCGGGGTGGTGCTTCATGGCCATGCGTCGGTGGGCCGCCGTGATCTCCTTCCAGGCCGCGCCGGGCTGCAATCCGAGCACGCCCCAGGCGTCGTCGGGGTCGTAGTAGTAGTCGCCCGTCGTGCGGCTGCGGTCCTCGCTGAAGAAGAACTCCTGCTCGGCGGGTTCCTCACTGGCCGAGAAGAGGGACTCGGCGGAGTACTTCGACTCGAAGCTGTCGGCCGACTTCGGCGGGGGCGTGTCGACGACCTTCTTCCGGGAGAAGGCGGCGCGGAGCTCGTCGGCGGTCGGTGGCTTCGCGTAGGTCGAGGCGACCGGGCCGAGGCGGCTCGCGAGATCGTCGCCTGCTGGCGGCGAGGTCGGACGTTCTTCGTCGTCGGGGCGTTCGGAGCGCTCGGTGCGCGCCGGGCGGGCCCGCTTGCCACCACCGGTCTCCTCGTCGTCGCGCCCTCGGCGCCACCGTTTCGCCACGCCGCCAGTCTGGCCCACGGGAGGGGGTCGACCCGAAGACCGCTACGTTCCTCGCATGCGGATCGGCGCCGACACCGGCGGGACGTTCTCGGATCTCGTCGACGAGAAGGGCCGCAGCACCAAGGTGCTCTCGACCCCGCAGGCGCCCGACGACGCGGTCCGGGCCGGTGTCGCGCACCTGGTCGGCGACGGGGCGCGCCCGGCAACGCTGGCCCACGGGACCACGGTGGCGACGAACGCGGTGCTCGAGGGGACGCTGGCTCGCGTCGCGCTCGTGACCACCCAGGGATTGGCCGACCTGATCGAGATCGGTCGCCAGGACCGACCCAGCCTCTACGACCAGTGGGCCGACCGTCCGGTGCCGCTCGTTCCTCGCGAACGGCGCCTCGAGGTCGGTGGCCGACTCGCCGCCGACGGGTCCGAGTTGGTGCCGATCGACCTCGACCACCTCCCGCCCGTCCCCGAGGGGACCGAGAGCGTGGCCGTGTGTCTGCTCCACGCCGACCTCGACCCGATCCACGAGCGGGCCGTCGCCGCCATGCTGCGCGCCCAGGGATGGGACGTCGTCGCCTCGCACGAGATCTCGCCCGAGTTCCGGGAGTACGAGCGCACCGTCACGACGGTGGTGAACGCCGGGCTCCGACCCCGTTGCCGTGAGTACCTGATGCGGCTGGCCGATGTCGCCGACGAGGTCTCGGTGATGACGTCGGCGGGCGGTCTCCTGTCGGTCGAGGTCGCCGCGGACCGCCCGGCAGCGTTGCTGCTGTCGGGTCCGGCGGGCGGCGTCCGCGCCGCGGCGGCCACGGCGGTCGCCTGCGGCTTCCCCGACGCCGTCACCCTCGACATGGGAGGGACCAGCACCGACGTCTGCCTCGTGCACGACGGGGTCCCGGCGCTCGCGACTTCACGCCACGTCGGTGGCTACCCGGTGCGCTTCCCGTCGCTCGACATCCACACCATCGGCGCCGGCGGGGGCTCGATCGCCCGAATCGACGCCGGCGGAGCGCTGGTCGTCGGCCCCGAGAGCGCGGGCGCCGACCCCGGACCCGCCTGCTACGGGCGGGGCGGCACCGAGCCGACGGTCACCGATGCCGACCTCGTCGCAGGGCGCATCCCTGCCGATGCCAGCTTCGGTTCGTTGCAGCTGGACCTCGGCAAGGCGACCGAGGCGTTGGCAGAGGCCGGCGTCGACGCCGACGGGGTCATCGGCGTCGTCGACGCCAGCATGGTCCGGGCCCTGCGGACGGTGTCGGTCGAGCGAGGCGTCGACCCGGCCGGGCTGGCCCTCGTCGCGTTCGGCGGCGCCGGGCCGCTCCATGCCTGCGCGCTGGCCGACGAGATGGGCATTCCCGCGGTCATCGTGCCGGCTCGTGCGGGCGTGCTCTCCGCCGTCGGGCTCCTTGCGGCGCCGCCCCGGCGCGAGGTCGTGCAGAGCCGGGTGGATCCGGGGCAGCTCGATGGCATCGGCGACGAGGTGGCCGTCGTCGCCGAGCGGGCCCGCCAGGTCGCCGGCGATCTCGAAGACGTCGTCGTGACCACGTCGCTCGACTGTCGCTATGCCGGGCAGTCCCACGAGCTCACCGTGGCGACGCTGGACGAGTTCCACCGCGAGCACGAGGCCCGCAACGGCTATGCCCGACCGGACGCCCCGGTCGAGGTCGTCGCCATCCGGGCCAGCGCGACACGGCCGCCGGCGCTGGCGGTCGACGAGCTGCCGATCCCCGACCACCGAGCGTCGTTCGTCGCGTGTGAGGGTCCTCGGGTGATCGCGGAGCCCGACTGCACGATCTGGCTCGCCGAGGGCTGGCGGGCCGAGGCCGGCCCGACCGGAGCACTCGTGCTGCGACCCGTCGAGGACCGATGAGCATGCTCGATCCCGCCGCGCTCCAGATCCTCATCAGCCACCTCACCGGAGTCGCCGAGGAGATGGGCGCCGTCCTCCAGCGCAGCGCGTTCAGCCCCAACATCAAGGAGCGGGCCGACTGCTCGGCCGCGCTCTTCACGCCATCCGGCGACCTGCTGGTGCAGGCCGAACACATCCCCGTGCATCTCGGGTCGATGCCGGCCAGCGTGGCCGCGGTGATCGAGGCGTTCGACGACCTCCATCCTGGTGACCAGTTCGTGGTCAACGACCCGTTCGCCGGTGGCACCCATCTGAACGACATCACCGTGGTGGCGCCGTGCCTCGTCGACGGACACCTCGTCGGGTGGGCGGCGAACCGGGCGCACCACGCCGACGTCGGCGGCGCCGCGCCGGGCTCGATCCCCGCGGACGCGACCGAGATCTTCGAGGAGGGGCTCCGCCTCCCGCCGGTGCGGCTCACCCCCGAGGTCCGGGCGATCCTGTTCGCCAACTCCCGGACGCCCGACGAGCGGGTCGGTGACCTCGACGCCCAGGTCGGCGCCAACGTGCTCGGAGTACGGCGGTTGGCCGAGATGCCCGACGCCTCGATCGACGAGGTCGTCGCGTACGGCGAGCGTCGGATGCGAGCGGCGTTGGCCGCGCTGCCCGATGGTTCCTGGACCGTCGACGACGTCATGGACTCGACCGGCTCCGAGCCCGAGCAGCAGCGGCCGTCCACCATCCGTGTCCGGGTGACGCTCTCCGGGCACACGCTGACGGTCGACTTCACCGGCTCCGATCCGCAGTCGGGCGGCAACGTCAACGCGGTCGAGGCCGTGACGGTCAGCGCCGTCGCCTTCGCGGTCCGCTCTGTCGTCGATCCCACCATCCCGGCCAACGGCGGCGCGCTGCGGCCCATCGAGGTCATCGCGCCTCCGGGCACCATCGTCGCGGCCGAGGCGCCCGCGGCGGTCGGTGCCGGCAACGTCGAGGTGTCGCAGCGCGTGGCCGACATGGTGCTCGCCGCGCTGGCCCAGGCCGACCCGGACCGGGTCGCGGCGGGCAACCAGGGCACGATGAACAACCTGCTCATGGGCGGTCGCGGCTGGGTCTACTACGAGACCGTCGGCGGCGGGCAGGGTGGCCGAAGCGGAGGCCGGCCGGGCCAGAGCGGCATCCAGACCGGCATGACCAACACCAAGAACACCCCGATCGAAGCGCTCGAGCGGGCGTATCCGCTGCGGGTGCTGCGCTACCGCCTCCGGCGGGGGAGTGGCGGCGCCGGCACGGCGGTCGGCGGCGAGGGGATCGAGCGCGACCTCGAGGTGCTCGAGGACGTGACCGTCTCGCTGATCACCGAGCGACGGATGTCTCGTCCGCGAGGACTCGCCGGCGGCGGGGAGGGCGCGACGGGCGAGAACTGGCTGCTCCCCGGTGGCGACGAAGCACGCGCCGAGCGCTTGCCCGACAAGTGCACGGTCCGGGTGCAAGCCGGCGACGTGCTGCGGATGCTGACGCCGGGCGGTGGTGGGTGGGGCTCGTTCGCGGAGGATTCCGCGTGAGGGACGAGGCCCCCTTGGTCTTCGGACCGAGCAAACGGAACATCACCGTGCGGTGGATTGCTGCCACGGGAATGGTGCTGTTCGGACTGGTCGTCGTGGCCGCCGACGGCCTCCAGGCCGTCGGCCTCGTGGTGGCGGCCGTCGTGGCCGGCGCCGTGGTGATCGGTTTCCGCACCGAGACGGTCACGGTCGACGATCGCGGGGTCAGCATCGACAAGCTCCGCCGCCACCGGATGATCTCCCGATCCGACATCTCGGGGTTCGAGGGGATCACCGAAGGCGAGCGTCGCGGTGTCTGGTTGCGGACCCAGGGCGGTGATGCCGAGCGCCTTCCGCTGCCGTCCGAGGAGTCCCGGGGCATGGAACCCGAGGTCGCCCGACTCCTGACCGATCACCATGTCGCCATCGCCGGTCGTGCTCGAACTCGAGAAGGGCCTGCTCCGGAGGGTCGCTCTCCCGCCGAGATTCGATCCCGAGCTGACCGTCGCCCAGAGGTCACAGTTCGGTGCGGATCGCCCAGAGGTCCGGGAACGCCTCGCGCTGGGTCGACGCCAGATAGGCAGCACCCTCGGAGCCGCCGGTTCCGCCGCGCGTCCCGATGGTGCGTTGCACCATCTTCATGTGGCGGTAGCGCCACTCCTGCAAGCCCTCGTCGAGATCGACGAAGCGTTCGCACAGGGCGGCGGACGCCGGGTCGGAGCGATACACGCCGACCAGCATCCGGGGGATCGCGTCGCTGCCCGTGCCGACCGCGTGTCCGGCCCGTGACAGGTGGCCGAGCAGGGCCTCCCACAACGACGGCCGGTCGACGCGAGCGCGCAGGCGATCGAGTGCCCTCGATGCCGGCCGTTCGAGCAATGCGTCGATCGTCGCCCGGCGCGCGGTACCGAGCAGCACCTCGAGCTCGCGGAACTGGATCGACTGGAAGCCACTTGCCGACTCGAGCCGGTCTCGGAACGAGAGGAACTCGAGCGGTGTCATCGTCTCGAGGACGTCGAGCTGGCCGACGAGCACCTTGAAGATCTTGAGCACACGATCGAGACCGTGGCCGGCGCGGAAGGCGTCGTCCCGGTCGAGCTGGTCGACCACGTGGTCGAGCTCCCAGAGCACCTGTCGGAACCACAGCTCGTAGACCTGGTGGATCACGATGAACAGGTGCTCGTCGTGCTCGTCGGATCGAGGCTGTTGGAGCTCGAGGAGATCGTCGATGCGGAGGTAGCTGGCGTACGTCGTCGCAGGATCCGTGGGCACGCGTCCACCGTACGGTCGGCCGCGCAGGGTGTACACCTGACTACACCAAGAATGACTCGGCCGTGCTATTTCTTCTCGAAACGGACATTGCGACACTGGTGAACGACCCGGACGTCCGTCGGACCTCCGTTCACCACCCCGCGAGGAGTTCTCCGTGCCCACCGTTCGCACCCACTGCCCGAGCTGTCAGGTCGTCACCGTCGACGCCGTGCAGATGGTCGTGCGGCGTCGCGCCGACGCCTCCGGGAGCGAAGCGGTCTTCGAGTGCCCCGCCTGCGCCAGCGTCGTGGTCCAAGCCGTCGATGCGCGGATGGTTCCGGTGCTCATCGGGGCCGGTTGCGAGATCGAGGACTGGGCCGTCAGCGACGCGAGGGCGCTGCATCCCTCCCACGCCGGCGGCATCACCGAAGCGGAGATCGCCCAGTTCGTCGCGGCCCTCGACCGACGCAACTGGTCGGCCTACCTCGACCGCTGATCGCAGATCCTCACTCGGCGTAGCGTTTCCGGCCTCGCCCGGGGGGATTCGGCCGCGATCCACACGGAGCGTCACCGTCGGATGACCATGCGCCACTCGCGGGCGGCACCACACCAGACTTTGGTCCTTGATGTGGGGCGATGCAGGGCCGGACCGACACCGAACGGGCCTCCGCCGCGTGCGCTCGCTCGCGGTCGACCTGGCGCTGGTCGCACTGCTGCCGGGGCTGCTCGCCGGCGGCCTCGCCGCTGCCGTGGGCATCGACCGGTGGAGAGAACGCGACGACACGATGTCGCGACGCGATCACCTCGTGGCCATCGATGACCTCCTCGAGCTGCGGGGCCTCGTCGCCCGAGAGGAGCTCGTGCTGGTCGCCCGGAGTACCGGCGAAGCCGGTGGGGATCCGGCCGACGAGGGTCTCGACGTCGCGATCGGCTTCGACGACTCAGCAGCAGCGATCCGTGCCTCGCTCGCTCCGGTCGTCGACCAGTTGGCCGAGCTCGATGTCGATCGTCTGACCGGCCGCCCCGGCTCGTTGACCTCGATGCTCGAGGGGCTGGCCGAGCTCGGCGGCGTGTCCGCCCCCGTCGGTGTGGGTCCGATGGATGCGGTGCGCACGCGTCACGACGTCGTGTCCGACCGGATCGACGCCCTGGTCGTCGAGCTCATCGACGCTCCGGTGCTGCGTTCGCGTGCCGAGCCGGCACTGGTACGAGCGCTCTCGAACGCCGAGGTCCTGGCCGTCGAGAACGCTGCAAACACGATCGACTCGTCGACAGCCCTCGAAGGCACGGCCGCAGCCGGCGACGGTGCTGGTCTCGCCGCCGCTCGCCTCGACGACGTCGTCGCCCGGCTTCGCGCCGAGCTGCCCGCAGCCGATGCCCGGCGACTCACTGCCGACCTCCTGAACGCCTCGGCCGGCGGCATCGCCGCGAGGACCACGTCGCCCGAACGTCTCGCCGTGGCTGCGGCCCGGGTCGACCAGATCCGGGCGTTGCGTCGTGACTTCGCCGCCGCCCAGGTCGCAGACACGACCGGCGAGGTCGATCGCCTCACCGCCGAGCTGCGTACGGGCGCACTCGTCGCTCTGGCCGCGCTGGCGGGCATCGGCTTCGCGGTCGTCGTCGTCGCGGGACGCGTGCTCGGCGGCCTGGGGGCGCTCGACGCCCGATTGCGACGTGCGCTCGCCGGCGAACCCGATCCACCCCACGACAGCAACGCGTCCGACGGGCTGGAGCCCGTGCGTGGACGTGAGCTGCTCGAACTCTCCGGGGTCATCGACGAGCTCTCGGGTGCGATGCGAGGGGTCGAGGACTCCGTCCGGAGCCTCGCCGACGACACCGCCACGGCACCGGATCCCGCCACGATCCCGGGCCGGTGGGGTGCCAGCGTGGTGACCTCGGTCGCGGGCGCTCGCGGTCGGACCGAGATGGTCCGCGAGCGGGAAGCCTTTGCGCGCGCCCTCATCGACACCACCGACGAGGCGATCTTCACGATCGACGAGCGCAGCCTGGTGGCGTGGGCGAACGCGGCAGCCGCCCGGATGTTCGCGCTACCGATCGACGACCTGGTCGGAGCTCGCGTCGGTGACCTCGTCGGCCGTCTCCCACTCCTCGGTGATCTCCCGGTGGGCATCACCAACGCCGACGCCACGGTGGTCGCGGCGAGCGGGGCGGCGAGCTCGGTCCTGGTGTCGACCCGCCTGTTGGGCGACGACGACCACCCGACCGTGGCCGTGTTCGCTCGTGACATCTCCGAGCGACGTGAGCTCGAGCACCAGCTGTCCCACCAGGCGACCCACGACGACCTCACCGGTCTGGGCAACCGCGCCAGTCTCGTGTCGGAGCTCGACCGCGCCCGTGCTCGCGCCCAGCGATCGGGCCAGGGGTTCGGTCTGCTCTTCATCGACCTCGACCGCTTCAAGCTGGTGAACGACACGCTGGGCCACCGGACCGGCGATCTCGTGCTGCGCCAGATCGCCGATCGCCTCCGGTCGGCGACCCGCGACACCGACTTCATCGCGCGCAACGGCGGTGACGAGTTCGTGGTCATCGCCGAGGAGGCGACCGACATCGCCACCGTCGTGCGCCTCGCCGACCGCATCCAAGAGGAGCTGGCGATCCCGCTGGTGATCGAGGACGACGCCATCCCGGTCTCGGCATCGATCGGGGTCACGTGGCTCGACCCCGAGGACGCCAACAGCCTCGATCAACTCCGGAACGCCGACGTCGCGATGTACCAGGCCAAGTCGAGCGGACCGGGCCAGGTGCGGGTCTTCGACGAGGACATGCGCAACTGGGTCGAGCAGCGGTTCGACCTCGAGCGGTCCTTGCGCCGTGCCGTCGGCCGGGGTGAGCTCGATGCGTTCGTGCAGCCGATCATCGACCTGCGCACGGGCCGGGTCACCGGCGTCGAGCTGCTCAGCCGCTGGACGCTCGAAGACGGACGCGAGATCCCGCCGGACGCCTTCATCGAGGTCGCCGAGGACTCGACCCTCGTGGTCGAGATCGGTCGCTGGGTCCTGGACCGAGCGGCGTCGCTCATCTCCGAGTGGGATCGCGAGCCCCGTCTCGCCGGGCTCACGCTCAGCGTGAACATCTCGGGGCGTCACGTCGACCATCCCAACGTCGTCGCCGACGTGTCCGATGCGCTCCACCGGTGGAACGCCGATCCTCGACGCCTCTCGCTCGAGATCACCGAGACCTCGTTGCTCCGAGACCTGACCGAGGCGGCGGCGACACTACGCGAGCTCCGCGATGTCGGGGTGTCGATCTCGGTCGACGACTTCGGTGTCGGCTACGCCTCGTTGCGGTACCTGCGCGAGCTGCCGGTGGAGCTGGTCAAGATCGACCGCTCGATCGTCGCCGGCTTCGAGCGCAACGACTCCGACACGGTCATCGTCACGATGCTCACCCGACTCGCCGACGTCCTCGACATCGGGATCGTGGCCGAGGGCGTCGAGACCGAGGAGCAGCGGGAGCGCCTCGCGGACATCGGCTGCCACTTCGCCCAGGGCTTCTTGTTCGCCCCGGCGATGCCGGTCCCGGAGTTCCAGCTGTGGATGGCGCGGTGGGAACGCCAACACACCCATCCGGCGCAGTGGCACATGCTCGCCCACGACTGACCTGGTCGCCGCCAAGTCCTGTCCCGGGTGCGTTTTGGAGAACTTGACCGATCAGTCAATAGTGTGACCGGCATGGACATCACCGGTTCTTCATCTGTCATCACCGGCGGGGCCAGCGGCCTCGGCGAGGCCACCGCCCGACTGCTCGCCTCCAAGGGTCAGCACGTCGTCGTCGTCGACATGAACGACGAGAAGGGCGAGGCGGTCGCCAAGGACATCGGGGGCGTCTTCGTCCACGCCGACGTCGCTGATCCCGACCAGGTCATCGCCGCGGTCGAAGCTGCCAAGGAGATGGGCCCGCTCCGGACCATGGTCACGGCGGCCGGCATCGGCTTCGCCACCCGCACCATCGGCCGCGACGGCTCGTACGAGTCGGCCCACGACCTCAACATCTACCGCAAGGTGATCGAGGTCAACCTCGTCGGCACCTTCAACTGCGTGCGTCTCGGCGCCTCGGCGATGAGCCTCAACGAGCCCGACGCCGACGGCTGCAAGGGCTCGATCGTCACCGTGACCTCGGTGGCGGCCTTCGACGGCCAGATCGGCCAGGCCGCCTACTCCTCCTCCAAGGGCGGCGTCGTGGGCATGACCCTCCCTGTGGCCCGAGACCTCTCGGCCGCCGGCATCCGCGTCAACTGCATCGCCCCCGGCCTCATCGACACGCCGATCTACGGCGAGGGCGATGCCTCCGAGGCGTTCAAGGCCAACCTCGGCCAGAGCGTCCTGTTCCCGAAGCGCCTCGGCACCTCCGACGAGTTCGCCTCCATGGCCCACGAGCTGCTCACCAACAGCTACATGAACGCCCACGTCGTACGCGTCGACGGTGGCATCCGGATGCCGCCGAAGTGAAACGACACTGACGCCTCGGGCGTCGGTCTACGCGAGACGGCCCCGGTGGATCCCGCCGGGGCCGTTCTTGTTTTCGTCGCCCCGCTCGGGAGCGATCGTCAGCTGACGGTGGGCAGGTGTGATGCCCGACCTCGCTCGAACGACGTGATCTCGGACTCCAGCGCCAGCGTGATGCCGATGTCGTCGAGGCCCTCGAGGAACCGATGACGGGTGGCGTCGTCGAGCGGGAACTCGCACTCGATGTCGCCGGCCTTCATCGTCCGCTCGGCCACGTCGATCTGGAACACCAGCGTCGGATCGGCCTCGACCATGCGCAGCAGGCGTTCGCCGACCTCGGCCGACACCTGTACCGGCACCAGTCCGTTCTTGGTGCAGTTGTTGCGGAAGATGTCTCCGAAGCGGGGGGAGATCACGGCCTCGAAGCCGTACTGCTGGATGGCCCACACGGCGTGCTCACGGGATGACCCCGTGCCGAAGTTGGGGCCGCCGATCAGGACGTTGGCGCCCTGGTACTGCTCCTGGTTGAGTACGAACGAGGGCTCGTCGCGCCACTCCGAGAACAGGCCCTTCTCGAACCCCGTGCGCTCGACGCGCTTGAGCCAGTCGGACGGGATGATCTGATCGGTGTCGACGTCGGAGCGGTCGAGCGGGACCGCGGTGCCTTCGATGGTGCGGACGGCGTGCATGAGTCAGTTCTCCAGGTCGGATGGCAGGGCGAAGTGGCCGGCGATTGCGGTGGCCGCCGCGACCTCGGGCGACACGAGGTGGGTTCGGCCGCCGCGGCCTTGGCGACCCTCGAAGTTGCGGTTGCTGGTGCTGGCGCACCGCTCGCCCGGAGCGAGTTTGTCGGGGTTCATGGCCAGGCACATGGAGCAGCCCGGCTCGCGCCAGTCGAAGCCCGCAGCGCGGAAGACCTCGTGGAGGCCCTCGGCCTCGGCCTGGTCCTTCACGGCGAAGCTCCCGGGCACGACCATCGCCCGGGGGACCGTGACGGTGCGTCCCTCGGCGACGGCGGCTGCCGCTCGGAGGTCCTCGATCCGAGAGTTGGTGCACGACCCGATGAACACCGTGTCGACGGCGACCTGGCGCATCGGGGTGCCTGCGGTGAGTCCCATGTACTCGAGGGCGCGGGCGGCGGCGTCGCGCTCGGAGGCCTCGGCGAAGTCATCCGGGCTCGGCACCGCGGCGCTGAGCGGGATGACCTGCGCGGGATTGGTGCCCCACGAGACGTGTGGCTCGATCGTCGCGGCGTCGATCACCACCTCCTTGTCGAACTGGGCGTCGTCGTCGGTGAACAGGGTCGACCAGTCGGCCACCGCAGCATCCCAGTCGGCACCCTTCGGCGCGTGGGCACGCCCCTGCAGGTAGTCGAACGTGGTCTGGTCGGGAGCGATGAGCCCCGCCTTGGCGCCCGCTTCGATCGACATGTTGCAGACGGTCATCCGGCCCTCCATCGAGAGGGCTCGGATGGCCGAGCCGCGGTACTCGATGATCGAGCCGATGCCGCCACCGGTGCCGATGCGGCCGATGATGGCGAGGACGATGTCCTTGGCGGTGACGCCTGGCCGCACGTCGCCATCGACGGTGACGGCCATCGTGCCCGGCCGCCGCTGGGGGAGGGTCTGGGTGGCGAGGACGTGTTCGACCTCGGAGGTGCCGATGCCGAAGGCGATGGCACCGAAGGCGCCATGGGTCGAGGTGTGCGAGTCGCCGCAGACGATGGTCATGCCCGGCTGGGTGTGTCCCTGCTCGGGGCCGATGACGTGCACGATGCCCTGACCGGGTTGACCCATGGCGTGGCAGGTGATGCCGAACTCGTCGCAGTTGGCGGCGAGCGTGTCCATCTGCTTCTTCGAGATGGGATCGGCCACCGGTTGGTCGATGTCGGCCGTCGGGACGTTGTGGTCCATCGTCGCCAGCGTCAGATCGGGACGGCGGACCGGCCGATCGTTCAAGCGGAGGCCGTCGAAGGCCTGGGGGGAGGTGACCTCGTGGATCAGGTGGAGGTCGATGTACAGGAGGTCGCCGTCGTCGCCGTGGTGCACGACGTGTCGGTCCCAGACCTTGTCGCTGAGGGTCTTGCCAGCCATCTTGATATTCTCACATTCTGAGATAGAGTTCTCAACCAGTGGACACTCTAAGCGGCATCGGCGTACTCGACAAGCTGGCACAGATCCTCGACGGCCTCGCCGACGGACCGCTGACGTTGAAGCAGCTCGTCGTCCGCACCGGCATCAGTCGGGCCACCGTGCACCGTCTGGCCCAGGGGCTCGAGGTCCACGGACTCGTTCGTCGCGACGATGACGGCGCCTACACCCTGGGGTTGCGGCTCATCGGTCTCGGCAAGGCGGCGGCCGAGGCCTTCCCGCTGGCCCTCGCGGCCCGTCCGGCCCTCGAGTCGCTCCGGCACGCCACCGGCGAGTCGTCGCAGCTCTACGTCGAGGACGCGGGGGAGCGGCTGTGCGTCGCCGGCGTCGACTCCCTCCAGGAGCTGCGCACGATCGTCGCCGTCGGCTCCCGCCTGCCGCTCGCCGTCGGCTCGGCCGGGCGGGTCCTGTGTGGCGAGACGGGGCCCCACGGTTGGGTCGCATCGGTGGCCGAACGGGCATCCGGAGTGGCCTCGGTGTCGGCTCCGGTCGCCATCGATGGTCGGATCGCGGCTGCCGTCAGCGTGAGCGGTCCGATCGAGCGGATGACTCGGCGTCCCGGCCCGCTCCATGGCGACGCGGTGGTTCTCGCCGCACGCGCCATCGAGGCAGCGGTGGCTACCGGCTGACCGCTCCCGTCTCAAGGTCGTTGGAATGTGGCCGATAAAGGGTTCGATGTCCGACACGACCGTTTCCGCACCGATCCGCACCGTTCTCGTCGACGACTGCGCCGATGTCACCTACCTGGTGGCGACCGCCTTGGAGCTCGACGGCTCGTTCGACGTGGTGGGCATGGCCGAGAGCGCCCGCAGCGGTCTGGGCATGGTGGCCGCCACTCGGCCCGAACTCGTCGTCGTCGACCTCCACCTCGGAGGTCGTGACGGCCTCTGGCTCCTCCAGCGACTCCGCACGGTGGTCGACCGATCGACGGTGCTCGCGCTCGTCACCGGCCGGGACCTGACCGCGGCAGTGCGGGCAACGCTGGCAGACGCGGGTGTCGACGTGGCGCTCCCCAAGCAGGACCTTGCGACCTCGCTCCCCTCCGCGCTCAGGCGGCAGGTGTGGGATCGGCGTCGCCTTCTCGCACCGGCAACCTGATCACCACCCGGCTGCCCGGCGTGGCGTCGATCCGCAGATGGGCGCCCAGCTCGGCGGCGAGCGCGACACAGGTGCGCAGACCGAGGCCGAGACCGTCGGGACGCGCGGGCGCCGCCGCGCCGGACGTGGCAGCGGACAGCCACGTGGCCAGCTCGGGTGGAAACCCAGCGCCGTCGTCCTCGACCGCGATCTCGATGCCGCCGGCGGCGGGAGCCGCCTCGATCCGGAGTTCGCTGGACCCGCTGTGATGAGCGGCGTTGTCCGTGAGGTTCTGCACGACGCGATGCAGCGCCAACGGCTCGGTCCAGAGTTCGATCGCGTCGTCGCACCGGACTCGGACCTCGACCTCGCGAGCATTCGACACGATCGCGGCCACCTGGCGCAGGAGCGGCGCCAGCGTGACCCGAGTCCGCGGACGGGCCCAGGTCACATCGGCGGACGTGGCGAGGGCGCGCTCGACCAGATCGGTGAGCAGTTCGCGGGCGACGCCGTCCGCGCGCTCGACGACGTCACGCAGGCGTTCGGTGGCCGACGCGGTCGGCTCGATGCCTGCGAGCAATCGGGCGGCACTGGCGATGCTCGAGACCGGAGCGCGCAGGTCGTGGGCGAGCGTGCCGACCATCTGCTCGAACCGGGAGTGCTCCTCGGCCGCCAGCACATGGGCGTCGAGGCGCGACGCGATCAGCTCGCCGATCGAGGTCAGGATCACCCGGTCGTGGTCCGACCAGCCCCGCTCCCCACGGACGTGGGCGTGGAGCGCGCCGACGATGTGGCCGCCGGACACTGCGATGGGCCCTGCCAGGGTGCTGGTGTCACCGCCGCCCGCTCGACCGACCTCGGCGGCAGGACCGCGATGGGTTCGGCATTCGGCTGCCGCGACGACGTCCGTCGCGAGCGCATCGACGATCGGGTGGCCCGCCGCGAGCTCGCCCTGTGCCGCGATGGGCCAGCTCACGGCGTCTTCGACCAGTGTGATCCCGCTGCCGTCGGCGTCGAGGGCCAGGCACAGGAGCGTCAGGTGCGCCCCGAGCGCCGACAGGTCGACCTGGGCGCCGGCCACCGCCCGCACGGCATCGAGTCGGCCAGGATCGCCGAGTCGTGACGAATCAGCTTCCAGCGTGCGTGACGGCATCGGTGACGCCCTCGATCCGGATCGGTCGATCTGCCCGCGTCCGAATGTACACCTTTGCGGCTTTCGCCGGATCGCGTGGGGCTCAGCTCCAGGCGGCCCGGACGCCGACATCCCGGCAGGCTCGGACGAGGGCCGGCACGAAGCGATCGGCGGCCATCACGCATGCGGCATGGTCGGCGTCGACGTCGACGACGTCCGCTCCAGGGATCGAGTGCGCGAGGACGGACTGCCGCCGGGGCGGGACTGCATTGTCGCGGAGCGTTCGGACCACGGTGGTCGGTACGTCGATCTCGCCCAGCCAGGGTCGGGCATCGAATCGGCCCAGCGCGGCACCGGCCTCGGCGATCGCGGCGGGATCTGCCTGGGCGATCTGGGCGCGCGCCCATCGCCCCATCGGAGAGTCGTCGGTGCGACTGCCGAAGACCTGGCTGGCGACGCGTCGGCGCACCGCCGGAGGGGTGAGGCGAGCGGCGCCGGCGACCACCGGGAGCATCGAGAACATCGTGCGCTCGGGCCCGCCACCCTGGAAGTAGGGCGAGGTCGCGCACAGGACGAGGCCGTCGACGCGGTCACGGTGACGGTGCCAGGCGAGCATGGCGATGGGACCACCCATCGAGTAGCCGACCGGCGTGAACCGTTCGATGGCCAGTTCGTCGCAGACCGCAGCGATGTCATCGGCGCAGTCGGCCAGGCGGAAGCGACGCCGGCTCCGGATGCCCTGCCCGTGACCCCGGTGATCGATGGCCAGGACCCGATGGCTGGCACTGAGGGCCCGGTAGGCCGTGAACCAGTTGAGGTCGGCGTTCACCGTCCAGCCGTGCAGCAGGACGACCGTCGGAGCGCCGGGTGGACCGGCGAGGTCGCGGACGAACGTCGTGCCTCGGCCGGGGAGATCGAGACGCCGGCCCGGAGGGAGGGGCGGGCCGGCGGTCACCCGACCTCGACGACCTCGACCGACAGGGTCGCCCCGGTGGGCGTCTCGTACGACACCGACTCGCCGGCCTTCTTGCCCATCAGGACCGAGCCCAGGGCCGATCCGGGGCTGATGACGTCGAGGTCGTCGGAGCGCTCTTCGATGGAGCCGATGAGATAGCGCTCGGTGTCGTCGTCGCCTTCGTACCGGATGGTGACGATCGACCCCGTGCGGACCTCGGTGGAGCCTCCGGCCTCGATGATGCGGTGGTTCTCGAGGATGGCGTTGAGATGGGCGATGCGGCCGGCCATCTTGCCCTGCTCCTCCTTGGCGGCGTGGTAGTCGCCGTTCTCGGAGAGGTCGCCGAGCTCGCGGGCCGCCTCGATCTTGCGGGCGATCTCGATCTTCTTGTTGGTGACGAGGTCGTCGTACTCGGCCCGCAGCCGGTCGTACGCCGCCTGCGTGAGCTCGTGGACGTCCTTGTCGGGGGCATCGTCGAGGACGCGCTTGGTGTCACTGTCAGCCATCCGTCGAGGTTATCGGGACGGCGCAGGGCATCCCAGGTTGACGCGGCGACCGCGCTGCGGGTTCCATTCCTGGTTTCGCCGTTCCAGGGAGCAGACACATGACGTTCAGGATCGCCGTCGTCGGCGGCGACTACATCGGGCCCGACGTCGTGGCCGAGGGCCTCAAGGTCATGCGGGCCGCCGGCGTCGACTTCGAGACCACCGAGTTCGAGATGGGTGCGCAGCGCTGGAAGCGCGACGGCGAGGTCCTGTCCGACGAGACGCTCGAGGAGCTGCGCGGGTACGACGCCATCTACCTCGGCGCCATCGGCGGCGCCCAGGGCGAGGTGCCGAGCGGCATCCTCGAGCGGGGCATCCTGCTCAAGACGCGCTTCGAGCTCGATCTGTACGTCAACCTCCGGCCCTTCCTCCTCCCCGAGGAGCAGATCGACTTCCTCGTCGTGCGGGAGAACACCGAGGGCACCTATGCCGGCGAGGGTGGGTTCCTGCGCAAGGGCACCGAGCACGAGGTCGCGACCCAGGGCTCGGTGAACACCCGGATGGGTGTCGAGCGGTGCGTCCGGTACGCCTTCGAGCTGGCCCAGAGCCGTGAGCGCAAGCTCTTGACCCTCGTCCACAAGACCAACGTGCTCACCTTCGCCGGCGACCTCTGGCAGCGGACGTTCGACGTCGTCGCGGCCGAGTACCCGGAGGTCACCACGAACTACCAGCACATCGACGCGGCGTGCATCCACTTCGTGACCAACCCGCAGCAGTACTCGGTGATCGTCACCGACAACCTCTTCGGCGACATCCTCACCGACCTCGGCGGTGCCGTGTCGGGTGGCATCGGCCTGGCGGCGAGCGCCAACCTCAATCCGGCCCGCACCGCGCCGTCGATGTTCGAGCCGGTCCACGGATCGGCACCCGACATCGCCGGTCAGAACAAGGCGAACCCGGTCGCGGCGATCCTGTCGGCGGCGATGATGCTCGAGTTCCTCGGCGACACCGACGCCGCCGCCCGCATCCGTGCGGCGTGCGAGGATGCACCCACGGGGACCACCACCGAGATCGGTGACGCGATCTCCGCCCGACTCGCCTGAAACCCGCCCGCCTGAACCCGCACGACGCCCGAGGAGCCCGACCCGATGCCCATCACGCCCACCGAGAAGATCTGGATGAACGGCGAGCTCGTCGACTGGGACGCGGCCAACATCCACGTGCTGACGCACACGCTCCACTACGGCATGGGCGTCTTCGAGGGCATCCGGGCGTACGAGACCAGCGAGGGTCCCGGCATCTTCCGGCTCACCGAGCACATCGAGCGGCTCCACAACTCGGCCCGGATCCTGATGATGGACCTGCCATACACGGTGGACGAGCTCATCGAGGCCACCAAGCTCGTCGTGCGCGAGTCCGGTCTGCCCTCGTGCTACATCCGCCCCATCGCGTACTACGGCTACGGCGAGATGGGCCTCAACACCATCCCGTGCTCGGTCGATGTCGCCATCGCCTGCTGGCCCTGGGGCGCCTACCTGGGCGACGACGCCGTCACCAAGGGCGTGCGCATGAAGATCTCGTCCTGGACCCGCCACGACCACAACACGATGCCGCCGGCATCGAAGACCACGGGCAACTACGTGAACAGCTCGCTGGCCAAGGTCGAAGCGCTCAAGGCGGGCTACGACGAGGCCATCATGCTCAACCGCGCCGGCCTCGTGTCCGAGTGCACGGGCGAGAACATCTTCGTGTCGCGCCAGGGCCGGTTCATCACGCCGCCGCTGTCGTCCGGTGCGCTCGAAGGCATCACCCAGGACACGGTCGCCACGCTCGCCGGCGAGCTCGGCTACGACGTCGTCGTGGGTGACATCGCCCGCTCCGACCTCTACATCGCCGACGAGATCTTCGTGTGCGGCACCGCAGCCGAGGTGTCGGCCGTCAACAGCGTCGACGACCGCCCGGTCCCGTGCCCGGGTCCGGCCACCACCGCCATCGCCGAGCAGTACGCCAAGTGCGTCCGTGGCGAGCTGCCCCAGCACAAGGACTGGGTGGAGCTGTGTCGGTAGTCGTCCCCGTCGTCGAGCGTGTCGATGTGTTCGACACCACGCTGCGCGACGGTGCGCAGTTCGAGGGCATCTCGCTGTCGGTCGACGACAAGCTCCGCATCGCCGAGCAGCTCGACCACCTCGGCGTGCGGTGGATCGAGGGCGGCTACCCGCAGGCCAATCCGAAGGACGCCGAGTTCTTCAAGCGGGCCCCCGACGACCTGAAGCTGACCACCGCAGAGCTGGTGGCGTTCGGTTCGACGCGCCGTCCGGCCGGCAAGACCGACAGCGACCCGACGTTGACCGCGCTGGTCGAGGCCGGGACGAGCACTGCGTGCATCGTCGGCAAGTCGTGGGACTTCCACGTGACCGAGGCGCTGGGGACCACCCTCGACGAGGGCGTCGCCATGGTCCGGGACTCGGTTCGCTTCCTCCGTGGTGCCGGCCTGCGGGTCTTCTTCGACGCCGAGCACTGCTTCGACGGCTACAAGGCCAATCCGGAGTTCGTGCTCCGCGTGCTGGAAGCCGCCGCGATCGAGGGGGCCGAGGTCGTCGTCCTGTGCGACACCAACGGCGGCTCGTTGCCCCACGAGGTCCAGCAGATCACGTCCGAGGTGGTCGCCCACTTCGGTCACGACGTCCAGGTGGGCATCCACACCCAGAACGACTCGGGCTGTGCGGTGGCCAACTCGATCGCCGCGGTGGTGGGTGGCGCCTCGCACCTCCAGGGCACGGTCAACGGCTACGGCGAGCGCACCGGCAACGCCAACCTGATGACCTGCATCCCCAACCTCGAGCTCAAGATGGGGATCCCGTGTCTGCCCGAGGGCAACATCTCGCGTCTCACCGCGGTGTCGCGGCACATCAGCGAGCTGGTGAACCTGCCGCCGCACGCCGCGGACCCGTACGTCGGCATCTCGGCGTTCGCCCACAAGGGCGGCCTCCACACCTCGGCGCTCGGCAAGGCGGGCAACAAGAGCTACGAGCACGTCGATCCAGCGGCGGTCGGCAACCACACCCGAGTGCTGGTCAGCGACCTCGGCGGCCGGGCCGGTATGCAGATGAAGGCCGAGGAGTTCGGCATCACCCTCGACGCCAAGGCGTCGGCCGACCTCGCGGGCATGGTCAACGAGCTCGAGGCCCGGGGGTACGTGTTCGAAGCCGCCGATGCCTCGCTCGAGCTGCTCATGCGTCGGGCCAGCGGCTGGCGCCCCGACTACTTCTCGGTCGAGTCCTACCGCGTCACCTCGTACCACCGCGAGGGCGTCGTCGTTCCTGGCGAGGGCATCGAGCTCACCAACGAAGCCACGGTCAAGATCTGGATCGGCGACGACCGACGCATCGCGGTGGGCGAGGGGAACGGCCCGGTCAACGCCCTCGACTCGGCGCTGCGCACCGCCCTCAACGGCCACTTCCCCGGCCTCAACGAGATCCACCTGGTCGACTACCGCGTCCGCGTCCTCGACACCGCCGTCGGCACCGAGGCCGTCACGCGGGTGTTGATCGAATCGTCCAACGGCGACGATTCGTGGTTCACGGTGGGCGTCTCCGAGAACGTCATCGAAGCCAGCTGGATGGCCCTGCTCGACGCCATCGTCTACGGCCTCCTCCACCACACCGAATAGTCTCTCGGCCGATGGCAGCGCCCGAGCACGTCCCCACCAAGCCCAACGATCCGGTCCGGTCGTACAGCTCGCCTCCTCGTCGCCCCGACACCTGGCGGGTCGACCGGCCGGCCGACTTCGCCGGCACCGATCGCCAGCCGTCCGGCGACCGCCTCGGCAGCCAGGGCCCCGACCAGGGGTACGCGCTCAAGCTGGCGACCCTGCTCGAACCCGAGCTCGAGATCACCGAAGGCGAGCACGCCCGCGACGCGCTCGCGGGCATCGTCGCCGTCGGCCTCAAGCGAGCCTCCGTCGTCGGCCGGGCGCCCGTGATGCACGACCTGCGCATCGGCGCGACGCTGTTCGGCTTCCTCGACCGTGGGGCCGACCCTGCGCTCGTCCGACTCCGCAAGAAGCTCTTCGAAGAGGTCGGGCACTTCCACCACTACGCCGAGCTCCGCCACATCGCCGACCTCGTTCCGGCCGACGTGCTGCGTCAGCTGCCGGCCCAGGTCACGGCTCGCTACGAGGCCGACTGGCGCGATCAGCTCGACCTCGGCAACGACTGACTCGAGGTCAGCTCAGCGTTCGGCGAGATCGGACAGCGTCGACACCATCTGGCTCCAGCCCAGGGAGATGCGCTCCTCGGTGCTGGCCGCGACCCGACCGCGGGCCATCTGCTCGATGTGGATCTCGGAACCGAGGTTGGTCTTCTCGATGGTGATCGTGATGGTGCCGGTGTAGGCGCCCGGCACGAGGACGCCGCCGATCTCGAGCCGCTCCGGAGCGTCGAACGCCCGGATGGTCCCGTGGAGCTGTCCCGAACTGGCGTCGACCGCGCCCGCCCACACACGGCCGCCCAACGTGGGCTCCATGCGCATCGTGCCGTCGTGCGGGCCAAGGTAGGGCTCGCCCCACCACTCGGCCGTGCGCGACACGAGGACGTCCCACACCTGCACCGGGGGAGCAGCGGACGCAGCCGTGACCACGACGGCGATCTCGTCGCCCGGGTCGGGGCGATCGGCGGTCGTGGAGGGGCGAGTGGGCGTGGTCTCGGTCGTCCCGGTTCCGGAGTTCGCGTTCACGTCGTCAGCGTGGCATGCCGAGGTCACCCGTAGGCTGATGGGCCGTGGCACCGGTGGTCGTCTTCGAGCTCAACGAGGTCCCGTGGAAGGTCCTCGACTGGTGGATCGCCGCGCACCCCGACAGTGCCATCGCCGGCCTGCTCCGCGACGCCGACCAGTACACGTCGGTGACGCCGGACGAGGGTCATCTCTCGCCGTGGATCACCTGGCCGACGCTGCACCGTGGCGTGCCCAACACGGTCCACGGCATCGGCCACTTCGGCCAGGACACCTCCCACGCGGACGAGATCGCTCCGCCCTGGTGGGTGCCGGCCACGGCTGCCGGCCGACGGGTCGGGCTCTTCGGCCTGCTCCACACCGCCGAGCTCCCCGCCGACGTCGATCGCTACGCCTTCTGGGTCCCCGACACCTTCGCGCCCACCACGGCGACGCACCCGGTCGATCTCGAGGCGTTCCAGGCCTTCAACCTGGCCATGGCCCGTGCGTCGGCCCGCAACGTCGACACCTCCATCGACCTGGCCACCGCACGGTCGTTCGTGCTGCGGGCTCCGAAGCTCGGTCTCCGACCCGCCACCGTGGGCCGGTTGGTGAAGCAGCTCGTCGACGAGCGTCGCCGCCCCGAGACCCGAGTCCGTCGTCGCTCGTACCAGTCGGTACTGGCCTTCGACCTGTTCATGGGCCAGTTGCGCTCGACCCGCCCCGACGCGGCCGCGTTCTTCACCAACCACGTCGCCTCGGCCATGCATCGCTACTGGGCCGCCACGTTCCCCGGCGACTACCCGCCCGAGACCTTCGGCTTCGACGACGAATGGATCGCCCGCTGGAGCGGTGAGCTGGCCGAAGCGGTCGCGCACGCCGATCGCATGGTGGCCCGCCTCGTCGACCACTGCCGTCGCACGGCGTCGGTCCTCGTCATCGCATCGTCGATGGGGCAGCAGGCTGCACAGGGCACCCCGGTCGGCCGTCAGCTCTACCTACGTGACCTCGACCGCTTCCTCGCCGACGCCGGCATCGCCCCGGCCCGCGCCGAGCGCCGCCCGGCCATGGATCCGCAGGTCAACGTGGTCGTCGCCGACGACGACCTGGATCGCCTGCGGGCGCGGCTCGGTCAGCTCCGCATCGGAGGGAACGAGATCGAGTGGCACGAGGAGGAGGGTGGCTTCGTGTCGATGGCGTTCGGTCAAGCCGACGATGCCATCGGCGACGTCGCCGTCGACGGCGAGGTCCGCTCGCCGGAGTCGCTCGGCCTGGTCGTGATCGAGATCGAGGACGAGGTCGCCAGCACGGGCTACCACGTTCCCGAGGGCGTCCTCGTGGTCCTCGATCCGGCGCGCTCCGGCGTGCCCGACCACGGTCGCAGCAACGTCGACTCGACCGCCATCGCGCCGTTCCTGCTGGGTCGGTTGGGCGTGGACCCGGCGCCGCACCACGTCGCCGGGGGCGAGCTCGCCAGCACCGCGTGACCTCGTGGGGGCCATCCAAGCGATGGCGTCTCCCACCGATACGCTCGGGTGGGTGCCCGATGCCCCCCGCCTCCGCTTCGCCCCCTCGCCCACGGGGTACCTCCACGTCGGCGGGGCGCGTGCGGCGCTGTTCAACTGGCTGGTGGCCAAGCGCACCGGTGGCGAGTTCCTCCTGCGCGTCGAGGACACCGACCGTGAGCGCAACCGCCCCGAGCTGACCGAGAACATCCTCGACTCGATGCGCTGGCTCGGACTCGACTGGGACGGCGACGTCGTCTACCAGGCCGACAACCTCGACGACCACGCCACCGCCGCCCGCTCGTTGGTCGACGCCGGCACGGCCTACTGGTGCGACTGCGACCCCGATGACGTCCAAGCTCGGGCCCAGGCGGCCAACTCCGCGGGCTACGACGGCCACTGTCGCGACCGTGGCGTCCAGCCGGCACCGGGGGTCGCCCTGCGGTTCCGTGCACCCGACGATGGCGTCACCGCCTTCACCGACGTCGTGCGCGGCGAGGTCAGCTTCGACAACGCCACCATCGAGGACTTCGTCCTGCTCCGGGGCAACGGCCTGCCGGTGTTCCTGCTGTCCAACGCCGTCGACGACGCCACCATGGGCATCACCCACGTGGTCCGGGGCGAGGACCACGTCAACGGCACGCCCAAGTACCTGCTGCTGCGCGACGCGCTCGGTCTCGGTCGGCCCGAGGTCATCGCCCATCTCCCGCTGTTGGTCAACGAGAGCCGCAAGAAGCTGTCGAAGCGCCGCGACTCGGTGGCGGTGGGCGACTTCCGCGAGCGCGGCTACCTCCCGGAAGCGATGCTCAACTTCCTCGCCCTGCTCGGCTGGGGGCCCAAGGACGAGACCGAGATCCGTCCGATGGTCGAGATCATCGAGCAGTTCCGCCTCGAGGACGTCAACCCGTCGCCGGCGTTCTTCGACGAGAAGAAGCTCGAGCACTTCAACGCCGAGTACATCCGGGCGCTGTCGGTCGACGAGTTCGTCGCCCAGACGATGCCGTTCCTCACCGTGCCCGACCGGTCGCTCGAGCCCATCCGGAAGCTGGCGCCGATGCTCCAGCAACGCGCTCGACTGCTGCCCGACACCGAGCCGATGGTCGACTTCCTCTACCTCGACGAGGTCGTGGTCGACGAGACCTCGTGGGACAAGGTGATGGTGAAGGGCGCCGACACCGCCCGCCCGATGCTCGAGACCGCGCTGGCCGAGTTCGCCACCGTCGATTGGAACGCCGAGGCTCTCCACGCCAGCCTGCTCGTCCTGGGCGAGGCGCAAGGTCTCAAGCTGGGCAAGGCCCAGGCCCCGATCCGCGTCGCGGTCACCGGGCGCACGGTCGGGCCGCCGCTCTTCGAGTCGCTCGAGTTCCTCGGCCGCGACACCACGCGTGCCCGACTCCAGGCGGCGTTGGACCGCCTCCCGACGTGAGCGTCGGCCGGCTGGTCCGCATCGCGGTCCGGGTCGGTCTCGTCGCCGTCGTCGCCACGGTCCTGTACGTGGTGGTCACGTTCCTCCAGGTGTGGAACGCCAGCACGAACGACGGTCACGACAAGGCCGAGGCCATCATCGTCCTGGGCGCCGCCCAGTACGACGGGACGCCGTCGCCCGTGCTCGAGGGCCGCCTCGAACACGCCATCGATCTGTACGGCGCACAGGTCGCGCCGATCGTGGTGGTGACCGGCGGCAAGCAGCCCGGCGACCGCTTCACCGAGGCCGCCGCCAGCTACACGTATCTGCGGGCCGCAGGCGTGCCCGAGGCCGCGATCCTGCGCGAGGAGCAAGGGGCCAACACCTGGGAACAGCTCGCTGCGGCCACCCGTGAGCTGCGCTCGCGGGGCATGACGAGCGCCGTGCTGGTGTCCGACGACTACCACGCCTACCGCCTCGACCGCATCGCGCACGAGCTGGGCCTCATCGCCCAGGTCTCGCCGGTCGATCCCGGGTTGTCGGTGGGCGGGCGGGTCAAGGCCATGGCGCGGGAGACCGCCGCGGTGGCGGTGGGCCGCATCATCGGCTTCCGCCGACTCGTCAACCTCGACGACCAGCTCCCCACGGGCTGACACCCCCGCCCCCAGGAACATCGCTGTGGATCGCCCACGGATTCCGTGAGCGATCGGGAACGATTTTCCGGTGGGGCGCCGTTGCATTACCGTGTCCCCTCCACCTTCCGGGGTGGTGTAATAGGTAACACAGCTGGTTCTGGTCCAGTCATTGGGGGTTCAAGTCCTCCCCCCGGAACTCCACACTCCTGTCACGGGCCGCCGTGACGGGGGCGTCCACCCATGGTCTGCGGACTTTGGCCACTGTCCCACGGGCAGTACCATGCTCCGCTTCCTGCCCCGTTCGTCTAGCGGCCTAGGACACCGGCCTCTCACGCCGGCAACACGGGTTCGAATCCCGTACGGGGTGCCAACACGGCATCGACGCCCTGCCCATCCGGCAGGGCGTCCGTCGTTCCTGAATGCGGCGTGTCTGACGTTTGGGGTGGTTTGCGCCGCTCGGCGTAGCGTCAGCCTGATGCCGCCCACCGACCTGACGACACGGGACCAGCAGGTCGTGTGGCACCCGTACGCGGCGATGCCGGCAGACCCCGCGCCCATCGGGGTGCGTGGGGCGCGCGGCACACGGCTCTGCCTGGACGACGGGCGAGAGGTGATCGACGGCATGTCGTCGTGGTGGGCGGCCATCCACGGCTACCGCCATCCGGTCCTCGACGCCGCCGTACAGGAGCAGCTCGGCGACATGGCCCACGTCATGTTCGGCGGCCTCACCCACGGTCCGGCGGTCGACCTGGCCGAGACCCTGGTCGAGCTCACGCCGGCGGGCCTCGAGCACGTCTTCTTCGTCGACTCGGGCTCGGTCGCCGTCGAGGTGGCGATGAAGATGGCGCTGCAGCACGCGCGGGGGACGGGCCGACCCGGCCGTCACCGCTTCCTCACCGTGCGGGGCGGCTACCACGGCGACACGCTGCATGCGATGTCGGTCTGCGATCCGGTGAACGGCATGCACCGCATGTTCGCATCGGTGCTCCCCGAGCAGATCTTCGCTCCGGTGCCGGCACCTGGGTTCACCGCCGAGTGCCATGACGACGACGTCGCCGAGCTCCGCGACCTGCTCGCTCGCCATGGCGACGAGGTCGCCGCCGTCATCCTCGAGCCCATCGTCCAAGGAGCTGGTGGCATGCGCTTCCACGCTCCTGGCTATCTCCGCCGGGTCCGCACCCTGTGCGACGAGTACGAGGTGCTCCTGATCGCCGATGAGATCGCGACCGGGTTCGGTCGCACCGGTCGGCTCTTCGCTTGCGAACACGCCGGCATCTCCCCTGACATCCTGTGCGTCGGGAAGGCGCTCACCGGCGGCTACGTGTCGATGGCTGCGACGATGTGCACGCCCGCGGTCGCCGCCGGCGTGGCCGCGGCCGACTCCGGTGCGCTGATGCACGGGCCGACGTTCATGGGCAACCCGCTGGCCGCTGCGGTCTCGTTGGCGTCGGTGCGCCTGCTGCTGTCGCGTGACTGGGCGGCTGAGGTGGCCGAGATCGAAACGACACTCCGGCGAGGCCTCGAGCCGGCGGCCGCCCTGCCCGGCGTCGCCGACGTCCGGGTGTTGGGCGCGATCGGGGTGATCGAGCTGCACGACCCGGTCGACCTGTCGACCACGACTCAGCTCCTGCTCGATCAGGGCGTCTGGCTCCGACCGTTCGGCCGCCTCCTCTACACGATGCCGCCGTTCATCACCGATGCCGATGATGTCGCTCGCATCGCCACGGCGATGACGGTCGTCGCGGAGCGCGCGTGAGGGCGGCCCCGGAGGACGGGACCGCGATGACCCGGAGCCGCTGGGATGCGTCGACCGATGACGATCTCGCCGCCATCGCCGCCGAAGGGCGTACACGGTCGTTGCGGTCGTTCGACGCGCTCGGGCCGGAAGGCGTCGTCGACGGCCGACGGGTCATCTCGTTCGCCGGTAACGACTACCTCGGCCTCTCCGCCCATCCGGCGGTACGCGAGGCCGCCAAGGAGGCCGTCGATCGCTGGGGAACAGGCGCAACGGCATCCCGGTTGGTCGTCGGGACGCGGCCGTGCCATGAGCAGCTGGAGGCCGCGTACGCCGAGTGGAGGTCTGCCGAAGCTGCCGTCGTCGTCTCCTCGGGATTCGCCGCGAACCTGGCGGTGTTGACCACGTTCGGCGCGGGCGACGTCACGGTCTTGTCCGACGAGCTCAACCATGCATCCATCATCGACGGCTGTCGGTTGTCCCGCGCCGAGGTCGCAGTCTGGCGCCACCGCGACCTCGACCATCTCGATGCCCTTCTCGCCGAGGTCCGGGGGCGGGCCCTCGTCGTGACCGACTCGGTCTTCTCGATGGACGGCGACGTCGCGCCGCTGGACGAGATCGCCGATCGCTGCATCCGACACGATGCGCTCCTGGTCGTCGACGAGGCGCACGGGGTCCTCGGCCCGCGATGCCCCGACATCGACGGTCTGCGACTGCTCCGAGTCGGCACGCTCTCGAAGGCCCTGGGCTCGATGGGCGGAGTGATCGCGGGCCCGCGCTCGATGATCGATCTGATCGTCAACCGCGCCCGGTCGTTCATCTTCTCGACCGGCCTCACGCCCGCCGATACCGCAGCCGCCCGAGCAGCCATCTCGGTGATCCGCAGCGCCGAGGGCGATGCGCTCATGCAGATCCTCCATCGCCACATCGATCGCGTGGCGCCGGGGCACCCGTCACCCGTCATCCCCGTGGTGCTCGGCGCCGAGCAAGCCGCGCTCGATGGCGCGGCCGCGCTGCTCGAGCAGGGTCTGCTCGTGCCCGCGATCCGTCCCCCCACGGTGGCGCCCGGGTCCTCGCGACTGCGCATCGCCCTCTCGGCCGCAC
The DNA here is from genome assembly GCA_041618235.1 of Acidimicrobiales bacterium. Taxonomy (GTDB): domain Bacteria; phylum Actinomycetota; class Acidimicrobiia; order Acidimicrobiales; family Salinilacustritrichaceae; genus Salinilacustrithrix. The sequence goes on along the minus strand of JBFJNI010000008.1, from coordinate 9,865 downwards.
ACACCGATCTCATGGTCGACAAGCTCATGGGCGCGCTCGAGCGTCTGGGCCCCACGGCTGCAGCGCACCGTCGATGACCGGCATCCCGCTGCTCGTCGGCGTCGCAGGAACTGCGACCGAGATCGGCAAGTCGTGGACCGCGGCGGCTCTCGCATCGGAGCTCCGTCAGCGCGGTCACCGGGTCTCGGCTCGCAAGCCTGTGCAGTCCTTCGACCCGTCCGACACCGCGCCGACCGATGCCGAGGTGCTCGCCGCGGCCACCGGCGAGATGCCACGCGACGTCTGCCCTGCACATCGCAGCCTGCCCGTCGCCATGGCCCCACCGATGGCTGCCGATGTCCTCGGCCGACCCCGTCCACAGCTCGGGGATCTGCTCGCCGAACTGCGGTGGCCCGAGGCGGCCGTCGTCCGGCTGCTGGAGACCGTGGGTGGCGTCTGCTCCCCGCTCGCGGCTGGCGCCCACAGCGCCGCGTACCTCCGCGCCGTGGGGGTCGACGTGGTCCTCCTCGTGGCCGACGCCGGACTGGGGACCATCGACGCCGTGCGCACTGCGCTCCTCGCGCTCGACGGCACGGATGTCACGGTCCATCTGAACCGCTTCGACGAAGGCGACGACCTCCATCGACGCAACCTGGCGTGGCTGCGCGATGAGGATGGACTCGATCCGACGGTGAGGGTCGGAGCGCTCGCCGACCGCTTGCTCGCCTGTCGGGATGTCGGCTCCGGCCGGCGCTGAGCTGGCTCTCGGGTACGGTCCGCGGTCCACCGATCGACCGGAGCCCCCATGACCGACATCGTCCCGACCGCCCGAGCGCTCGCCGCGGCCCTCGAGCCCTTCGCCGGCCAGGTCTACTTCGCCCCCGAGTGTCACCAGGGGTATGCCGCCCTCGGATTCGACGGCAGCTCGGCCGAGATCGGCGGCGTGCAGATGCCCGACGGCGTGGCCTACTTCACCAGCCGCGGGTCGGTCATGGGCCAGGTGCCGGGCGAGGTCGTCGCCGCTGCCTTCGGGGTGTTCAACCCTGCCGCCGTGGTCCCAGCCGTCGACATCGGGTGGAGCAAGACCGATGCCGCCACCATCTGTGCGGCACGCACCCGTGGTGCGGTCGACCATCTCGTGCGCGTCCTGGGCGAGCGTCCCGACGGCATCGACCGAGCGGGTGAGCTGCTCGAGCGCGCCACCGCGGGCCTCGAACCGGCGGGGAAGCCGCTGTTCGCCGGCCTCCGGTCACTCGACCTCCCGGGAACGCCGATGGGAGACGCGTGGCGGCGCGCCGACATGTTGCGCGAGTACCGCGGAGACGCCCACGTGGCGGCGTGGACGTCCGCCGGCTTCGATGCGTGCGAGATCGGCCTGCTCAGCGAGCTCTACTGGGGCCTGCCGATCCGGTCGTACTCCCGGTCGCGGGCCTGGAGCGACGACCAGTTCGATGCCGCCGAGGCCCGCCTCGAAGCTCGCGGGCTGCTCTTCGACGGTTCGCTCTCCGACGCGGGGCGGGATGCGCGCGAGGCGATCGAGGTCGCCACCGACGCCCAGTGCGCTCCGTTCCTCGATCCGCTCGGCGACGATGTCCGGGAGCTGACGGACCTCCTGGCGGGTTGGAGCGCCCGGATCCGCGAGGCCCACGGGTACCCGAGTTCCGGTCCGCACGAGCTGGCCGAAGCCTTTCGGAGGGGGTGAGGCCGGCGTACCGCGGGATCGATCGTCGAGCGTCTGGTAATCACCTAGAATTAAGTAGTAAATAAGGTGAATGCGAAGACTCCTCACGTTCACCATCGTCGGCTTCCTCGCGCAGCTCGTCGACGGATCGCTCGGCATGGCATACGGCGCGACCTCGGCCACGTTCCTCGTGACCGCCGGCTACTCGCCGGCCATCGCCTCGGCGAGCATCCACCTGGCCGAGGTCGGCACCACGTTGGCCTCCGGGGTGTCGCACTGGCGCTTCGGCAACGTCGATTGGTCGGTCGTGCGTCGGATGGCGGTGCCGGGCGGAGTCGGGGCCTTCGTCGGCGCCACGGTCCTGTCGAGCGTCGACGGTGACGCCGTCCGCCCCTGGACCGCCATGATCCTCCTCGGTCTCGGGGTCATCGTGTTCGCCCGATTCGGGTTCGGGATGGGTGCCTTCCGACCACGACGAGCGGCGCTGTCGCGCGGCGGTGCCGGCGGCCTCGGACTCGTGGCCGGCTTCATCGATGCCGTCGGAGGCGGAGGATGGGGGCCGGTCGCCACGCCGACGCTCCTGACCGCGACTCGCATGGAGCCGCGCAAGGTCATCGGCTCGGTGGACACCTCGGAGTTCGTGGTCGCGGCGGCGGCGAGCATCGGGTTCCTCGTCGGGATCGGCCGCGCCGGCCTCGACATGGAGATCGTGCTCGCCTTGCTCGGCGGGGGGCTCGCGGCGGCGCCGTTGGCGGCGTGGATGGTCCGTCGCCTCCCGACCGAGCTGCTCGGCGTTGGCGTCGGCGGCCTGTTGATCCTGACGAACGCTCGCACGCTCGTCGGGGTCTTCGACCTCGACGGTCTCGCCGTCTACCCGGTGGTCATCGCGGTCTGGATCGTCGGGATCTCGGTGGTGCTCCGCCGTCGAGCGGCGATGTCCGTCGACGTGGCGTCAGCGGGGGGCCCAGGCATCGTCGTCGTCGATCAGTGACTGGACCGACGTGGGCAATTCGCCCGCCAGGATGTCGGCGAGCGTGACGGCGTCGAGCACGGACCGCAACGCCGCGCGCGTCGCCACCCACAGCGACGTCAGTGTCTCGATGTCGTTGCCGTAGCTCACGTCTTCGGGACGCTCGCCCTGGACCAAGGTCAGCGGCCCCTCGACCGCTCGGGCCACCGCAGCGACGGTGATCTGGTCCGGCCGCGAGCCGAGAACGAAGCCGCCATCGGGCCCGCGTTGGCTCCGCACGAGGCCCGCATGGCGGAGCGCAGCCAGGATCGTCTCGAGGTACTTGGGCGGGATGGCACGGGCATCGGCGATCTGGTCGCGGGTCCGCCGATCGGGCGCGGCCGACGCCAGCTCCAGCATCGCCCGGACGGCGTAGTCGAGCTTGGCGGAGACCTGCACGCCGAGGATCCTGGCAGAAGCGGCTCAAGCATCCGCGGCTTCGTCCCGATGACCACTTGGTCACCAGGGAAAGGGGTGAGGTTGCCGTACGCGCTGTTGATCGATGACGACGATGCTCGCCGCGCCCCGCGTCGACAGGTGCTCGAAAAGGACGGATGGGAGGTCGGCGAGGTCGCCGACGCCCTGGACGCGCTCGCATGGATGCGTGCTCGTCGGCCCGATGTGGTGCTCCTCGGTCTCTTCGCGGATTCCGGCGGGGGAGGGGGTGGCGTCCACCTCCTACAGGAGATGCTGCTCGACCCCCACCTGCGGCTCGTCCCGCGCGTGGTGATCTCCGACGGGGGCAGCCCGGTCGAGCGCCGCTTCGCGCTCGGCCTCGGGGCGGCGGCCTGGTTGTCCTCGCCCGTGAGCACCGAGCGACTCCTCGCCGCCGCGTGGGATCATCGCTCCGACACCACCGTCGACGGAGACCGCGACGTGACCAGGCCCGTGGGCCCCCGCTGAGCTGGATCGCCGTCAGGCGATCAGGTGTTCAGTCGCGCAGCACCGTCTCGGGGGCGTGGTAGTCGTACCCGAGCGACTCGGCCACGGCCGGCTCGGTGACCATCCCACGCGCCACGTTGAGGCCGTTTCGCAGGTGGTGGTCACGTGCGAGCGCCGTGGCCACGCCCAGGTCGGCCAGGGCGAGCACGAAGGGGAGCGTGGCGTTGTTGAGGGCGTGGGTCGACGTGCGGGGCACGGCGCCGGGCATGTTGGCCACGCAGTAGTGGACGACGTCGTCGACCACGAACGTGGGTTCCGCGTGCGTGGTCGGATGCGATGTCTCGAAGCAGCCGCCCTGGTCGATGGCGACGTCGACCAGCACCGACCCGGGTCGCATCGTGCCGAGCATGTCGCGGGTGACGAGCTTCGGCGCCCGAGACCCCTTGACCAGCACGGCTCCGATGACCAGATCGGCGGCGGCCACGGCGTCTTCGACGGCTGTCTGGGTGGAGTACAACGTCTCGAGTGATGCCCCGAAGCGGTGGCTCAGGTGGTCGAGGACACCGATGCTGCGGTCGAGCACCGTGACCGATGCGCCGAGGCCGACCGCCATCTCGATGGCGTTCTCGCCGACGACGCCGCCGCCGATGATGACCACCTCGCCGGAGTGCACCCCCGGTACACCGCCGAGCAACACGCCGGCACCACCCTGCGCGCTCTCGAGGGCATGAGCCCCGGCTTGCACCGACATGCGCCCTGCCACCTGCGACATGGGTGCGAGCAGCGGGAGACCTCCACGGTCGTCGGTGACCGTCTCGTAGGCGATGCAGGTGGCCCCGCTCTCGACGAGTCCCTGCGTCTGGTCGGGGTCAGGCGCGAGGTGCAGATAGGTGAACAGGATCTGCCCCTCGCGGAGCATCGCCCGCTCGACGGCCTGGGGCTCCTTCACCTTCACGACCATGTCGGCGCGGGCGAAGATCTCGTCGGCCGTGTCGACGAGCTCGGCGCCCACGGCCCGGTAGTCGTCGTCGCTCGCGCCGATGCCACCGCCGGCGCCCGACTGGATGATTACGTCGTGGCCGTGGGCCACGAGTTCGCGAGCGCTGGCCGGCGTGAGTCCGACCCGCTTCTCGGCGTTCTTGATCTCTGCGGGCGTACCGACGTGCACAGGCGTCCTCCTCGGGGCGACACCGCACCCTACGACGGTCGTAGGGTCGGTGGGATGGCTGACTACTTCGAGGGCGTCGGGTCCATCACGTTCGCCGGGCCCGACAGTGACGATCCGCTGCGGTACCGCTGGTACGACGCTGACCGCGTGGTCGCCGGACGGACCATGGCCGAACACCTCCGCATCGCCGTCTGCTACTGGCACAGCTTCGTCTGGCCGGGCAGCGACGTGTTCGGCGAGGGCACCTTCGCTCGTCCGTGGCACGACCCCTCGCTCGAACCCATGGCGGCGGCCCGGCACAAGCTCGGCGTCGCGTTCGAGTTCTTCGAGAAGCTCGGAACGCCGTACTTCTGCTTCCACGACCGCGACGTCGCACCGGTGGGCACGACGTTCAAGGAGACCTGCGCCAACCTCGACGTCATCGTCGACGAGATCGGCGAGCGCATGGCCTCGACGGGCATCGGGCTGCTGTGGGGGACGGCCAACCTCTTCGGACACCCGCGCTTCATGGCGGGCGCGGCAACCAGCCCCGACCCGGAGGTGTTCGCCCACGCCGCCGCTCAGGTCCGTCACGTGCTCGATGCCACCCATCGGCTCGGCGGCGAGAACTACGTGTTGTGGGGTGGGCGCGAGGGGTACGAGACGCTGCTCAACACGGACCTGCGCCGCGAGGCAGCGCAGCTCGCCCGGTTCTTGCACCTCGTGGTCGAGCACAAGCACGCCGTCGGGTTCGAGGGCACGCTGCTGATCGAGCCGAAGCCGGCCGAGCCCACCAAGCACCAGTACGACTTCGACGCCGCCACGGTGGCCGGCTTCCTCGACCGCCACGGCCTCGCCGGCGAGATCAAGGTCAACCTCGAGGTGAACCATGGGACGCTCGCCGGCCACTCGTTCCACCACGAGGTCGCCACGGCCATCGCCCTCGATGTCTTCGGCTCCGTCGACGCCAACCGCGGTGACCCGCAGAACGGGTGGGACACCGATCAGTTCCCGAACTCGGTCGAGGAGATGACCCTCGCCATGTACGAGATCCTCCGATCGGGCGGGTTCCAACGGGGTGGGTTCAACTTCGACACCAAGCTGCGGCGGCAGTCGGTCGACCCGGCCGACCTGTTCCATGGCCACATCGGCGGCATCGACGTGCTGGCCAAGAGCCTGCTCGCGGCGGCGTCGCTGGTCGAGAGCGGTGACCTCGAGCGTCCGGTCACCGAGCGCTACGCCCGGTGGGGCGGCGAGCTCGGCCGGGCCATCATGGAGGGCCGCGAGTCACTCGTCTCGCTCGATTCCAGGGTGCTCGACGGCGACCTCTCCGGTGATCCGGGCAGCGGTCGCCAGGAGCAGCTCGAGCAGATCGTGAACCGCCACATCGACCGCGCCCGATGAGTGCCCGTCGAGGTCGACCGCAATTGTTCGGACAATAGGTCGGTAGGCTTCACGCCGATGGATCTGCTCCTCGACGCCCTCCTCGCGTTCGCGGCCGCCGGACTCGGTTCCCTCGGGGGCCTGGGTGGCGCCATCCTGCTGGTGCCGGCCCTGGTGATCACCGGGATGTCGGCGTCGGAGGCCGCGCCCCTCGGGCTGATCACCGTCGCCGCGGCCTCGATCTCGGCCGGTCCTCGTCAGCTCGGCGAGCGGGCCGTGAACCACCGCCTCGGGGTCACCACCGAACTCGTCGCATCCAGCGGCGCGGTCCTGGGCGCCATCGTGTCAGGGCTCATGAGCGACTCGTTCCTGACGTACCTCCTCGCGGGCGTCGCCGTGCTGGCCGCGCTGGCCGGTGCGCGCCGCAAGGGCCTGCGCAACCCACCCGATCCCGACTGCGACGACAGCGACATCGGCGAACGAGTCGGCACGCTCGCCGGCGCCTATCCCCTCCAGGGGCAGGTCGTTCCGTACACACCGGTCCGCATGCGCCCGGGGCTCGTGCTCATGAGCGCGGCCGGGTTCATCGCCGGCACCGCCGGTGCCTCGGGCGGCTTCATCAAGACGCCGGCCACCACCGAGGTCATGGGTGTTCCCATGAAGGTGGCCGCGGCGACCACCACCTTCACGGTCGGCGTCACGGCATCGGCCGCCCTCATCGTCTACGCGTTCCAGGGTCGCATCGACGTCGAGACCGCCTCGCTCGTCGTGGTCGGAAGCCTTCTCGGCGGCCAGACCGGCGCCGCGCTCCAGTCGAGGCTGCCGCCCACCGTCATCCGCCGGCTGCTCAGCGTCCTGCTCCTCGTCGTCGCCGTCGTCCTGGTGGTGCGGGCATGAGCGATCGTTCGCCCATCCCCTCCGGAACGGTCAGCACCATCCGTGGTCACTACCAGGCGCCGGGTCTGACGTGGATCACCCGCGTGATGATGATCGCCGGCGTGCTCGGTGCGGTCCTTCCCGGCCGTGCGGGCATCGCCGTGGCGACGGCGGCGGTCGTCGCCGTCATCGCCACCCCGCTGCTGCGGGTGGCGTGGCTGATCTTCCGCTGGACCCAGGAGCACGACCGGCGCTTCATCCTCACCGGCGTCGCGTTGCTCGCAGTCGTGGGCCTCGGTGCGGCGCTGTCCGCGTTGGGCGTCGGTTCGTGACCGTCGACGTCGGCGACGCGGTCCCGTCGCTCGAGCTCACCGACGACGCCGGAGAACCATGGCGCATCGACGCGCACGCCGGCCGCTCGGTCGTGCTGATCTTCCACCGCCACTTCTACTGACTGCCGTGCCAAGAGCACGTGGCCGCCGTGTGCGACCGTCTCGACGAGTTCGGAGATGCCGAACTCGCGGTGGTGTTCTTCGACTCCACCGACCGTCTCGATGCCTATCGAGAGAGCTTCGACGTCCCTGACCGGATCCGGCTCTTGGCAGACCCCGACCGATCCGCGTACGCCGCGCTCGGCATCGGGCGTGGGCCATGGTGGAAGATCTGGGGCCCCAGGACCTTCCTCGCCTACGCCAAGCTCATCGTCAGGGGTCGCTCGTACCAGCGGCACGAGGGCGACTCGCTGCAGCTGGGCGGCGACTTCGTCGTCGGGCCGGACGGACGCATGACCTACGTGTTCCGGCCACCCGACCCTGACTCCCGTCCACCGGTCGACGAGCTCGTCGCCGCCGTGGCGGCCCGCTGACGACAGCGTTGACTCAGGCCGGGGCGGCGTCGGTGCGAGAGCGCTTGGCGGCGCGGGCACGGATGGTGGCGTCGAACTCGATCTTGCGCAGTCGCACGTGCGTCGGCGTCACCTCGACGCACTCGTCGTCGGCGATGTGCTCCAGAGCCTGCTCGAGTGAGAGCAACGTGGCGGGGATCAGCTTCTCGAAGTTGTCGGACGACGAGGCGCGCACGTTGGTCTGCTTCTTCTCCTTGGTGGGGTTGACGTCCATGTCCTCGGTGCGGGCGTTCTCCCCGATGATCATCCCCTCGTAGACCTGCACGCCCGGTCCGACGAACAGCTGCCCGCGGTCTTGAAGCGACAACAGCGAGTAGCCGCGTGTCTCGCCCGTGCGGTCGGCCACCAGCGAGCCGTTGCGTCGGGCACGGATCTCGCCGGCCCACGGCTCCATCTTCTCGAAGACGTGGTGGATCAGTGCCGTGCCGCGGGTCTCGGTGAGCAGCTCGGTGCGGAAGCCGATGAGGCCTCGGGCGGGCACGAGGTAGTCGAGGCGGACCCATCCCGTGCCGTGGTTGACGATCTGCTCCATGCGGCCCTTGCGGACGGCGAGCAGCTGCGACACGACGCCGAGGTAGTCCTCGGGCAGGTCGACGGTGACCCGGTCGACCGGCTCGTGCACCTTGCCATCGATCTCCTGGGTCAGGACCTGGGGCTTGCCGACGGTGAGCTCGAAGCCCTCGCGGCGCATCATCTCGACGAGGACGGCCAGCTGGAGCTCGCCCCGGCCCTGCACCTCCCAGGTGTCGGGCCGTTCGGTGGGGAGCACACGGATCGACACGTTGCCGACGAGCTCGGCGTCGAGGCGGGCCTTGACGAGGCGGGCGGTCATCTTCTTGCCGTCCTGGCCGGCGAGCGGCGAGGTGTTGATGCCGATGGTCATCGACAGGCTGGGTTCGTCGATGGTGATGACGGGGAGCGGCCTGGGGTTCTCGGTGTCGGCCAGCGTCTCGCCGATGGTGATCTCGTCGATGCCGGCGATGGCGATGATCTCGCCCGGGCCGGCGCTCTCGGCGGGAACGCGGTCGAGGTTCTCGGTGATGAACAGGTCGCCGATCTTCACCCGTTCCTGGGTGCCGTCGGCCTTGCACCACATCACGCTCTGGCCCTTGCGGATGTGACCGTTGCGGACGCGGCACATGGCGAGGCGGCCGAGATAGGGCGACGAGTCGAGGTTGGTGACGAGGGCCTGCAGCGGCATGTCCTCGTCGTACTGGGGTGCGGGGATGTGGTCGACGAGCAGGTCGAGCAGCGGCCGCAGGGTGTCGGTCTCGGAGAGCGGGTTGCCGTCGGAGGGACGCTCCATGGTGGAGCGGCCGTCGCGGGCGACGCAGTAGACGATGGGGAAGTCGATCTGGTCTTCGTCCGCATCGAGGTCGAGGAACAGCTCTTCGACCTCGTTGACGACCTCGTCGATGCGGGAGTCGGGGCGGTCGACCTTGTTGATCACCAGGATCACCGGCAGGCGGGCCTGCAGCGCCTTGCGCAGCACGAATCGGGTCTGGGGCAGCGGGCCCTCGCTGGCGTCGACCAGCAGGAGGATGCCGTCGACCATCGACAGCGCACGCTCGACCTCGCCACCGAAGTCGGCGTGGCCGGGGGTGTCGACGATGTTGATCTTGACCTCGGTGCCGCCTTCGGGCACGTAGGGGATCGCCGTGTTCTTGGCGAGGATGGTGATCCCCTTCTCCTTCTCGAGATCCATCGAGTCCATGACACGGTCTGCGATGTCCTGGTTCTCGCGGAAGGCGCCGGACTGCCACAGCATCTTGTCGACGAGGGTGGTCTTGCCGTGGTCCACGTGGGCGACGATCGCCACGTTGCGCAGGTCTGAACGAATTGCCACAGGGATCTCCGAGAGCGTTGAGGGGGAGATCAGAGCCTACGGCGGGCGCGGAACGGCCCCACCATCGTCGTGGAGCAGATGGTGGGGCCGGCGCGATTCGGGTCAGAGGCCCTTGTCGGCGATGAAGGCCGCAGCGATGTCCTCGGCGTCCATCTTGT
>JBFJNI010000007.1:0-64869 GCA_041618235.1 Acidimicrobiales bacterium | reverse complement strand
GCCCGGGAGGCGGCCGGGCGCTACCTCGAGTGGGTCAAGGTCATCCAGTTGGCCGACAAGTACCCGGCCCAGAACTCCGGCGGCCGGCAGCAGCGGGTGGCCATCGCCCGGTGCCTCTGCATGGACCCCGAGATCATCCTCTTCGACGAGCCCGACTCGGGCCTCGACCCCGTGCGCGTCTCCTACCTCGACGAGCTGGTCAAGAAGATCCAGGAGGAGACCGGCGCCACCTTCTTGATCATCACCCACAACATCGCGTCGGTGATGCGCACCTCCGACTACATCGCGGTGCTGTACCAAGCCGGTCTGGTGAAGTTCGCGTCGAAGGAAGAGATGCGAACCACCGACAACGCGCTCATCCGCCAGTTCCTCGCCGGCCGGGCCATGGGCCCCATCGGCATGGACGAGCTGGCCGAGGAGCGCACCGAGATCGAGCGCGAACTGATGGATCGTGAGCGCCGACGTCTCGAGGCCGCGGGCCGCGACGTCGACGACTACGGCGTGATGACGGTTTGAGCGGGCGCCCGACGGTGGAGACCCGAAGGGTCGCGAGGCTCACCCGATGATCGGCAAGGTGCAGTTCGCCCTGGCCGAGACCGGGAACATGTTCGCGATCTCCCTCGAGGGGTTCCGTCGGACCTGGGACGTCAAGACCTGGTGGCGCGAGTACCTCTCGCAGTGCTGGTTCATCGCCAAGGTGTGCTCGATCCCGGTGGTGCTGATCTCGATCCCGTTCGGCGCCGTCATCGCCCTCCACGTCGGCACGTTCTCACGCCAGCTCGGCGCCGAGTCCACCACCGGCGCCGCCATGGTCCTCGCCATCGTGCGCGAGGCCGCACCCATCGCCACGGCGCTGCTCATCGCCGGAGCCGGCGGCTCGGCCATGACCGCCGACCTCGGCGCCCGCAAGATCCGCGACGAGCTCGCCGCCATGGAGGTCATGGCCATCAACCCCGTGCACCGCCTGGTGACGCCTCGCCTCTACGCCGCCGCCACGGTGGGCATCTTCATGGTCTCGCTCGTGTCGGTGGCCGGCATCTCCGGTGGCTACTTCTTCAACGTGGTCATCCAGAAGGTCACCCCGGGCGCCTACTTCCAGGGATTCACGTCGCTGGTGCAGCTGCCCGATCTCTATTCCTCGCTCTTCAAGGCGATGATCTTCGGGTTCATCGCCGCGTCGGTGTCCTGCTACAAGGGCATCTACGCCAAGGGCGGGCCGAAGGGCGTGGGCGACGCGGTCAACCAGGGCGTCGTCATCAGCTTCATCCTCATCTTCTTCTCGAACCTGATCATGACGTCCCTCTACTTCGCGCTCGTGCCGCCGAAGTTCTGATCGAGGCTGATCCATGGCTGCGGCAACCCGACTCACCAAACCGGTCGCCGACCTCGGCACCTCCATCGCCGACGGTCTCGAGGACGTCGGCCGCCAGTTCAACTTCTACGGCCGCGTGCTGTGGGAGGTCCTGACCCTCAACATCCTGCGCCTCAAGTACAAGAACGTCGTGTTCAACCTGGTCTCCGACATCACCGTCGGCGCCGGGGCGCTCATCGTGGGCGCGGGCATGGTCTTCGTCATCTTCTCGATGTCGTTCTTCACCGGCGCCAACGTCGGACTGCAGGGCTACGCCGGTCTGGAGCAGATCGGCGCCGAGGCGTTCACGGGTCTCGTCGGCAGCTTCGCCAACACCCGCGAGGTCACGCCGCTCATCGCCGGTGTCGCCTTCGCCGCCCAGGTCGGGGCCGGCTTCACCGCCGAGCTCGGCGCCATGCGGATCTCCGAGGAGATCGACGCGCTCGAGGTCATGTCGGTTCGACCGATGACCTACCTGGTCGGCACCCGGGTCCTGGCGGCCCTGATCGCCATCATCCCGCTGTACCTCATCTCGTTGTTCGCCAGCTTCTTCGCCACCAAGCTCGTCACCACCGAGTTCTTCGGCCTCTCGCCCGGCGTGTACGACTACTACTTCCGGCTGTACCTCCCGCCGATCGACATCCTCTACAGCCTCATCAAGGCCAGCGTGTTCGCCGTGATCGTGGCGCTCATCCACTGCTACTACGGCTTCTACGCCTCGGGCGGGCCCGCCGGCGTGGGCGTAGCCGTCGGCCGGGCGATCCGGCTGTCGATCGTCGCCGTCGTGGTGTTCAACCTCGTCCTGTCGCTGATCTTCTGGGGTGGCGGCAACACCGTGAGCCTCACCGGGTGATGGCCGTGCAGCTCCAGACGGAACGCAACCAGCACATCATCTCGGGTGCCATCGGGCTCGTCGTGCTCCTCGCGCTCATCACGCTGGGCATCAAGGCGTCGTTCGGGGCCTTCGACGGTGGCTACGAGCTGCGCGGCACGTTCGCCGCGGCCGGCCAGGGCCTGCTCCCGGGCAGCGACGTCAAGATCCGCGGCATCAACGTCGGCGAGGTCAAGAGCATCGAGCTGGTCGACAACCGCGCCCTCATCAAGCTACGCATCGAGGACGACACGAGGGTCCCGGTGACCGCGCAGGCCGTGATCCGCCCCAAGACGCTCTTCGGCGAGAAGTTCATCGATCTCGCGCCGGGCGACACCGAGATGTCCGGTCCCTACCTGGCCGACGGCGACGAGATCGCCGACACGCTGGGTGGCTTCGAGCTCGAGCGGGTGCTCTCCGACACCTATCCCGTGCTCCAGGCCATCGACCCGGCCGAGCTGGCCGTCGTGCTCGACGAGTTGGCCACCGCCGGCGACGGCCTCGGCGAGAACATCAACCGATCGCTCGTCAACGCGGCCGCGCTCACCGAGCTCGCCGCCAGCAACGATGCCGAGTTCCGTCAGTTCATCGGCGACCTCGCCCTGCTCTCCGAGTCGATCGACTCCATCTCGCCAGACCTCCTGTCGGCGGCACGCGACCTCAACGTCGCCCTGCCCTCGCTCAACGAGCGCGACGACCGCCTCAACGCGGCACTGGTGCAGACCGCCCGACTCAGCGGCGACCTCGCCGACCTGTTCGCCAACAACAAGGCGTTCACCGACGCTGCGCTGGGCGACGGCTCCAAGGCGCTGCAGATCCTCTTCGACCGCCGCAGCCAGATCCAACCCCTGCTCCTCGGGCTCACGCGATACACCCAGACCATCGCCGAGGTCCTGCGCTACGAGGTCGGCGACGGCACGCTCATGGCCGCGGTCAAGAACCTGGTCTCGGTCCACGCGGGCGAGTCCGAAGCAGACGCCGCTGCCGCACCCGGACCGTCCGGCGACGCCCTCGCTCCCGTCCCGCCGACCGCTCCGCTGACGCCCGGCGCGGGCGCCGTCACCGACCCGCTGCTCGACCTGCTCACCGGCGGTGCCGGCTGATGGCCCGCACCGCGATCAAGTTCGGCATGTTCGTGGCGCTGTGCCTCGGATTCCTGCTGTATCTGGCCTCGACCATCGGCAACACGTCCGTGGCCGGCCTGTTCGGACGCGGCCCCGGCAGCTACACGGTCGCCGCCGCCTTCGACGACGTCACCGGACTGCTGGTCGGCGACAACGTCAAGGTCGCCGGCGTCGCCGTCGGCAAGGTCACCGACATCGACGTCGAGCGGGGCCAGGCCAAGGTCACGATGTCGATCCGCGACCGACATGCGCTGCCGGCCGACACGTCGGCGGCGATCCGGTGGCGCAACCTCATCGGCCAGCGCTACGTCTACCTGTTCCCCGGCGATGCACCGGTGAGCCTCGAGGACGGCGCCACCATCGCCGAGACCACCAACGTCGTCGACCTCGGCGAACTGTTCAACCGCCTCGGCCCCATCGTCGCTTCCATCGACTCCAATCAGGTCAACGACTTCCTCGACACCGTCACCACAGCGCTCGAGGGCAACGAGGCCAGCGTGAGCAAGACCCTCGACGACCTCGCCGTCGTGGTGAGCGGGCTCGGCGAACGCGACGAGGCCATCGGCCGCCTGATCGACAACCTCGAGGTGGTGGCCCGCACCGTTGCCGACCGCGACGCGCAGATCGAGACGATGCTCGACAACCTCGCGGCGCTGTCACAGACCTTCAGCGACAACACCGCGCTGCTCGAGACGGCCATCCTCGAGATCGGCGCGTTCAACACCGATCTCTCCGCGGTCCTGGCCGCCAACCGCGGCGAGATCGATCGGCTGCTCCGCAGTCTCGACAACACGCTGAACACGGTGCAGGGCCAGCTGGGCCCGCTCGAGCTGACCCTCGACCGCCTCGACGAGAACGCGGCCGCCACGTTCCGCTCGTCTCGCAACGGCGAGTTCCTGAACCAGACCATCCTGTGCCTCACCGTCACCGCCGAGTGCCCGCATCCCATCGTCCCCGGGCTCGACTCGATCACCGGGTCCGGCTCGAACGGCACCTCCGCGGTGCCCTTCGCCGGCGGCCACCGCTCGGGGAGTCGGGCCATCACGAGCCTGCTGACAGGTGATGGCCGATGAAGTCGTTCCGCGACCGCAACCCGTACGCCGTCGGCATCATCTCGGTGCTGCTCATCGGCGCCGCCACCGGATTCGCCTTCATGGTGGGCACGCTCAACCTGTTCGAGAAGACCTACTCGATGGAGGGTGTCTTCTCCGACGCCTCCGGCCTCCGCAACGGCGACGACGTCAAGGTCGCCGGCGTGAAGGTGGGCCGCGTCACCGGCATCGAGGTCGATCGAGCCAGCGGGAACGTCCGGGTCGACTGGGTCATCGACCAGGGCATCGAGATCGGCAACGAAGCGGGAGCCGAGATCGCACTCGCCTCGCTGCTCGGCGCCAAGTTCGTCCGCATCAACGACCCCGTCGCCGGCGAGATGATGATGGCCGACCTGCCCTCCGAGCAACGCGTCGTTCCCCTCGAACGCACCAAGGTGCCCTTCGACGTCTTCGAGCTCACGCGTGTCGCCACCGAGGGCATCGAGGAGCTCGACACCGAGGCGCTCAACACCCTGCTCGTCGACCTCGCCGACATCACCGACGGCAAGGCCGCCACCATCGACGACCTCGTCACCGGCATCCGGCGGGTCGGGCAGGCGGTCAACACCCGAGACGAGAAGTTCGCCGCCCTCATCGACCAGGCCGACCGATTGAGCGGCACGCTCGCCGACAAGGACGACGAGATCGTCGCCCTGCTCGACAGCTCGAGCAAGATCCTGGACCTCATCGTCGAACGGCGCAACGACCTGGCCATCGTGCTCGGCGAGAGCGCCGAGGCGGTCCAGGAGCTCAACCGGGTGATCAGCGACAACAAGGCCCAGATCGACGGCATCCTCGACTCGCTGTCCCCGACGCTCGACGTGGTCGCCGCCCAACAGGACGACATCGACCGCTCGCTCGCCTGGCTCGGCCCGGCACTGCTCCAGCAGTCCAAGGGCGGGGACCAGGGTCCGTGGCAGGACATCTTCGTACGGGGCGTCGGCCCTGACCAGATCGGCCTGCTCCAGGACGTCTACGCCATCCTCCTGGGAACCGACACCTGATGCGTCGCGTGACGGCCACGGCCCTCCTCCTCGTGTCGACCCTCGTCGTGTCCTCGTGCGCGATCATCGGTGGCGGCGGCACCTACGATGTCGTCGCCTACTTCCCGCGAGCCGTGTCGCTGTACGAGTCGGGCTCGGTCCAGGTGCTCGGTCTCCCCGCCGGCGAGGTCTCCGACATCGAGGTGGTCGGCGACCGCGTCAAGGTCACCATGGCGATCTCCGACGACATCCCCGTGCCCACCGGCGTGAAGGCGGCCATCGTGCCCCAGTCGCTGATCGGCGAGCGTCGCATCCAGCTCTTCCCGCCGTACCAGGAAGGCGACCCGGCGGTCACCGACGGCTACGAGATCGCCATCGAGGACACCATCGTGCCCATCGAGCCCGACGAGGCGCTCGCTGCGCTCAAGGAGTTCCTCGACAGCCTCGACCCCGACGGCCTCGGCCGCCTCATCGACAACGGAGCGACGGCCCTCGACGGCCAGGGCGAGAACATCGGCACCGCGCTCGACGAGCTCTCGGACCTCGTCTCCAACATCGAGTCGAATGACGACGACATCATCTCCATCGCCGAGCGCTTCGACGACTTCACCGCCACGTTGCTCACCCGCGAAGCCCAGCTCGGCCAGGCCCTCGACGACTTCGCCGTCGTCGCCGACGTCCTCGCCGACGAGCGGGCCGACATCGAGCTGCTGGTGCGGAGCCTCGCCGACCTGTCCGGCGACGGTCTCGACCTGGTGAGTGAGCACGCGGTCCGGCTGCGCCGCGACATCGAGATCCTCACGAGGCTCGCCCGATCGATCGACGTGAACCTCGCCAGCGTCCAGGACGCGCTCGACGGCAGTGCCGGCGTGTCGGCCGGCTTCCTCGACTCCTACAACGAGGACCTGCGGGCCTTCGACCTGCGCAACAGCTTCGCCCCGCTGCTCCAGGAGGCCCTCTCGCCCATCTTCGACTCGGCCGGCATCCCGTTCCCGTGTGTCCCGGTCGACGTCGTGTGCCCCGAGGACGGCGCACTCCCGCTCGATGCCGATCGGGCCCCGGTCGAGGCGACGCTCGCCCGACCGCGCACACCGATCGACGACATCCTCGAGCTGCTCGGCACCCCCGGTGCCGACGTCGGTGACGAGGTCGTCGCTGCATCGCCGCCTCGTCGATACTCGGGGTTGGCGGAGCTGGTCGGCACCTTCCTGGGGGTGGGCTCGTGATCCGCCGTTCGTCCCGCGTCCGGCCGGTCTCCGTGCGTGTCCTCGCCGTCGTCGCGGCCGCACTCGTCGCCTCGGCCTGTGCGTTGCCCGGCAACGTCACCGGTAGCCGCGAGATCTCGGCCACCTTCGACGACGTCGGTGACCTCGTCACCGGCCACAGCGTCCAGGTCGCCGACGTGCGCATCGGATCGGTGGTCGGCATCGAGCTCACCGACGACTTCCGCGCCGAGGTCACGATGTCCATCAAGGACGACATCTTCGTGCCCCTCGAGTCCCAAGCACTCCTGCGCACGACGTCGTTGTTGGGCGAGAAGTTCATCGAGCTGCGCGCGCTCGACGCCGACAACCCGATGGCCGGCACCGACCTCCGCGATGGCGATCGCATCGAGCAGACCGGCGAGGCCCCAGAGCTCGAGTTCGTGGCCGAGCGTGCCGTCGAGATCCTCGGTTCCGTGGTGGCCAGTGATGTCGCCACCCTGGTCGAGACCGGTTCGGTCGGATTCGGCGGTCGGGGAGCCGAGCTCAAGTCGCTGGTCGAGGACCTGTCGACCGTGTCCGGCACGCTCGCCGATCAGACCGACGAGCTCGTCCGGATCATCAACGCCCTCGACGGTGCCACCGCCACGCTCGCCCGGGGCGCGAGCGACATCGATGGCCTCCTCGTGAACCTCTCCGAGACCACGGCCGTGCTCGCCGACAACCGCGACGTGGCCATCGAGGCCATCCGTCAGCTCACCCGGCTCGCGCAGGTCCAGAACGACAACGTCTTCGAGCCCTACCTGGCCGAGGTCAACACCCAGATCCGCCAGCTCGACGCGGTGCTCGCCGAGGTCGACCGCAACCAGCAACAGGTCGCGGATCTGCTGCTCTGGCTCAGTCGCTTCGCCGACAAGGTGCCCAAGGCGGTGCCGGGCGACTTCGCCCAGGTGTTCGGTCTCGTCGAAGTGCAGGAGCCCTCATGAGTCGCCGGGTCCTGATCAACCTCGCCGCCTTCCTCGCGATGTTCGTCCTGATGCTCTGGTGGGCGGCCAACAACATCATCAGCATCGAACGACTCGAGCGCCCCTATGAGATCAAGGGCGAGTTCGCGGCCACCGCGGGCGTCGCGACGAACTCCGAGGTCGCCTACCTCGGCGTCAACTACGGCCGCGTCAGCTCGGTGGAACCGTTCGAAGACCACGTCATGATCACGATGAAGATCGACCGCGGCAAGGAGATCCCCGCCGGCTCGATCGCCCGGATCTTCCGCAAGTCGGCCATCGGCGAGCCCTACGTCGACTTCAACCCGCCGGCCGACTACGACGGCGGCGAGATCGCCGCCATCGAGCCCGACGAGGTGATCCCGCTCGACCGCACACAGGTGCCGCTCGAGTTCTCCGAGCTGTTGCGCTCTGCGTCTCGGGTTCTGGCCGCGGTCGACCCCGACCAGACCCGCACGCTGGTCCACGAGCTGGCCGTCGCGCTCAACGGCCGGGGCGACCGCCTCCGCGACCTCACGGTCAGCTCCGACGCATTGCTCGCCACCTTCGCCGAGCGAACCGATCTGCTCGATCGGCTCAGCACCAACAACACGCGGCTCACCCGCCTCGTCACCGAGCGCCGCGACTCGTTGTCGTCGGCCATCAGCGACCTCGCCGACGTCGCCGAGACGCTGCGGGCCGTCGAGCCCGACACCCGGGTGCTGCTCGACCGGGGCACCGAGCTCTTGGGCCAGACCGCCGATCTCGTCGACGACATCAGTCCGAACCTCGACTGCATCCTGCACGACCTCACCGACGTCATCGAACTCACGACCACCGACGCGAACCTCGACAACCTCGAGTTCACGCTCGAGAGCACCCCCACGGCGCTCGGCTACGTGTTCATGACCCGAGACACCGAGCCCGGGGGCCTGTGGGTCCGCGTGAACCTCCTCGTCGAGCAGGAGAACCCGCCGGGGCAGTACATCCCACCCACCGAGCTCCCCGCCGTGCCCGAGGTGCCGCCCTGCGTGTCCAGCCTCAGCTCGGGCGGCATCCGATTCGAGAGCGGGTCGCTCGGCCCGGTCGTCGGTGGCCGCCTTCCCGCGACGGGCGGGCAGGCGCTCCCCGCGCTGGTCCTGTTCCTGGGGGTCGGCGCTGCACTCGGCCTCGCCGCCCGCCGCACCCTGGCCTCGAACGACCGATGAGCGACGACATCACCCAACAGGCCGATGTCGAGGCTCCCGAGCGCGAGCCGGTGACCACCGACCCTCACCGCACGGTTCCTGCCGGTGCCTTCGTGGCCGCCGTGATGGTCGCTGCGGTGCTCGGCATCCTGGCCGTCATCGCCCTCACGTCGTCGAGTGGCTCCGGTGACGACGACGATCTCCGGGCGGCGCGCCTCGCCGCCGGACGGTTCGGCGAGCGGTTCCTGACGTTCGACCACGACGGTCTCGACGACTGGAAGGCCCAGGTGCTCGCCCTCTCCACCGGCGGGTTCGCCGGCGAGGTCGAGGACGCCGAAGCAGGACTCCGACGCCTCATCGGTGAGTCCGAGCTGGACGCGAAAACCCAGGTCACGGACATCTTCATCGGGGAGATCGATCGCGGAGCCGTCGAAGCGGTGCTCGTCTACGACCGCGACCTGACCGGCACGACCCCCCGGTCGGAGACCGACCGGTACCTGCAGCTGTCGATGGTGAAGGTCGACGGCATCTGGCTCGTCGACAACGTCATCGACATCGCCAGCGCGGGCGGCACCCGGTCGTCAGGATCGGCGCCGGCGCCCGGCCGGACCTCCCCAGGGTCGGCCCCGAGCACCACCGCAGCCGGAGGGGGCTGAGGCTGCGCGGTGCCCTGACGATGTGGAATCGTCGGGGTGGCCCGCTATGTTGCCCGCGCCCCGGTCACGACCGACCGGGCTTTGTGTCTATGATCCGCCGCGACCACCGGACATCGGTTGGAGAACCATGGCTGACGAGAAAGAAGATGTCGTCGACGACGACCTCGCCGACGACGACGTGGAGGACCTCGACGAGGACCTCGACGACGACGATCTCGACGAGGACCTCGACGACGATCTCGACGACGACTTCACGGACGACGACGACGACGCTGTCGTCGTGGACGACGCCGAAGAGGACGACGACGACGACGATGCCGCGGCACGCCGCAAGGCTGCACCCAAGGGCGACGACGACGATGACGACGACGACGACGCCGACCCCGACGACGTCGAAGCCGATCTCGACGAGATCCTGAAGGATCGCCTCGCCGCCGACGACGACGACGAGGATGAAGAGGACGAGGTCGCCGTCGTCGGCGGCAAGAACGACGGTCCGACCAAGATCCAGCCCCGTCGTTCCGACGAGTTCCTGTGTCAGTCGTGCTTCATCCTCAAGCCACGAGGCCAGCTCGCCGAGGGCGAGACCGATCTCTGCGTCGACTGCGCGTAAGGAGGCAGCGTGGCGTACCGAGCAATCGTCGTGGGGACCGACGGGTCGGATTCCGCCGCCCGTGCCGTCGAACAGGCCATCGAGCTCGCCTCCGCCGACCAGGCACGCCTCGTCGTCGTCACCGCGTACGAGCACACCGGCGATGCCCCCGACGATCGCATCCCCGAAGACGTTCGCTGGATGGTCACCGATCGCAACGAGGCCGAGCGTCACGCTCGCCACGCCCGCGAGCTCGCGTCCGCCGCCGGTCTGACCGACGTCGTGGTGCAGTCGCTCGACGGCGAGGCGGCGGCAATGCTGCTCGAGACCGCCGAGGACTTCGGCGCCGACCTCATCGTCGTCGGTTCCGTCGGTCTCACCGGCAGCACGCGGTTCATCCTCGGCAGCGTGGCCAGCACCGTGCTCCACCACGCACCCTGCGACGTGCTCGTCGCCCACACGCACCGCTGACACCGAGTGGCCGGCGTCGGGCAACTGGTGCCCGGGGCGTCTCGTGGGCCATCATGCGCTCCTGTGAGCGACGACAAGAACTCCCTCGAACAAGCCGTCGAGCAGGCGGTCGATGCCTTCGTGTACGCCCCCATCGGGCTCCTCTTCGACGGCCCGGCCCTGTTCCCCAAGCTGGTCGAGAAGGGCAAGAACCAGGTGCAGATGGCCCGCATGATGGGTCAGATGGCCGTGCAGATGGGTCAGTCCGAGGCCGAGAAGCGGGTCAAGGATGCGCAGGGTCAGGTGCGCGACACGCTCGTCGGCCTCGGTGTGGTGCCTCCGACCCGTGCAGACGCGCCGACGCCACCCACCGTCACCGAGGAGTCGCCGGCCGCCCCGACCACGGCGGCCCCGAAGCCCGCCGCCAAGAAGCGAGCGGCCAAGAAGGCCCCGGCTCGCAAGGCCGCATCGAAGCGCGCCGCGAAGAAGACCACGGCCCGCAAGGCGACGACCAAGGCGAAGGCGTCCGCCCCGGCTGTCGGGTCGCTGAGCATCCCCGACTACGACAGCCTCTCGGCCAGTCAGGTCGTGAGCCGGCTCCGTGGGCTCGACACGGCCGACCTCGACGCCGTCAAGGCCTACGAGGGTGCCACCCGCGGCCGCAAGACGATCCTCACCAAGATCGCCCAGCTGCAGAAGGGCTGAGGCCACGGATGGAGGTCGCTGCGAGGGCTGCCACCCACGACGACCTCGGTGTCCTCACCCAGCTCGCCACCGAGGCCATCGACGAGCTCACCCCGCACCGTGGGGGAGCGCTGTGGCGCCGCCAGGTCGCCCGCCCGGTTCCGCCCACGACCTCGCTGGCGTCCGATCTCGACGATCCTGCGTGCGAGGTCGTGGTCGGCACCATCGACGACGTGGTCGTCGGCTACGGCGTGCTCCGCGTCGAGACGCTCACCGACGAGGGCCGACTCGGCGTCATCTCCGACCTGTACACGCTCGCGGGCGCTCGGGGCGTCAGCATCGGCGAGTCGATGATGGATGCGCTCCTCGAGTGGGCCACCGCGCAGGGGTGCTTCGGGGTCGACTCACTCGCGCTGCCCGGTGACCGGCACACCAAGAACTTCTTCGAGTCGTTCGGTCTCGTGGCGCGGGCCATCGTCGTCCACCGCACGCTCCAGAAGCCGTGACCGCTGCCGACGATCGACGGCTCGACCGGCCGGAGGTGTCCGTCGGCGCAGTGGTGGTCCACGACGACCGCATCCTGTTGGTGCGACGCGGTCGCGGGGTCGCCGCCGGCAGCTGGTCCGTCCCCGGTGGGCGCGTGGAACGGGGTGAGCTCCTGGCGGAGGCCACGGTCCGCGAGCTCCGCGAGGAGACCGGCCTCGAGGGCGTGTGCGGGCCGTTGCTCGGCGTCGTCGAACGCTTCGACGACGGCGAGCACCACGTGATCCTCGACCATCAGGTGACCGTCCTCGAGCCCGACCATCCGCCCGTGGCCGGCGACGACGCCGCCGAGGTCGCGTGGGTGGAGCTCCACGAGGTGGCCGACTGGAACCTGGTCGACGGGCTCGCCGAGTTCCTCCACGACCACGGCATCCTCGACACGATCACCTGACGGCTGCCTGGTCGGGTCTGCACGCGACCGCGGGCCGCCCCGGAGGGCGGCCCGCATCGTCACGTGCCTGGAGCGCCAGGTGGGCTCAGCGGCCCTTCCAGACGGGCTTGCGCTTCTCGATGAAGGCGTTGAGGCCCTCGGTGGTGTCCTCGCTGGACATGACCTCGCCCATCGCGACCGCCGAGGCGTGGAAGGCCTCCTCGTCGCTGCCGTAGGACTCGAGGGCGATCTGGCGGCTCTTGCGCACGGCCAGCGGCGCGTTCTCGCTGATCTGGGCGGCGAACTCGAGGGCGACGTCGACGGCCTGGCCGGGCTCGGCGAGGCGGTTGACGAAACCGAGGTCGTAGGCGCGCTGGGCGTCGATGGGATCGCCGGTGAGGAGCATCTCCATCGCGACGTTCTTGGGCAGCGCGACCGGGAGGCGGAACAGCGCACCGGCGGCGGCGACGAGGTTGCGCTTGACCTCGGGGACACCGAACTTGGCCTCGGTGGACGCGACGAGCAGGTCGCAGGACAGCACGATCTCGCAGCCGCCGGCGTACGCCGGGCCGTTGCATGCCGCGATGATGGGCTTGGTGCGGGCCTTGGAGGTGATGCCGCCGAAGCCGCCGGTCTTGGTCGACAGGCGGCCGGCGTCGCCGCTGCTGATGGCCTTGAGGTCGGCGCCGGCGCAGAACACGGGACCGGTGTGGGTCAGGATGCCGAGCCAGAGGTCGTCGTCGGCCTCGAGCTGGTCGATGGCGGCTTCGATGCCCTCGGCGACGTCGCCGTTGACGGCGTTGCGGGCCTCGGGGCGATTGATGGTGATGAGGGCGACGTTGCCCCGCTTCTCGTAGTCGATCATGTCCGGACCCTACCGCCGAGGGTTCTGGCAACGCCCATTTCCTGCTCGGTCGCACGAGGTTCGTCTCCGACGCCCACGCCCGCGAATCGGGGCGGTATGGTGCCGATCGTGGTCACCGAACTCGGCGACAGCGGCGGACGCCTGCAGTGCCCCTTCTGCGAGTCGTACGACATCGACCGCTTGTACCTCGCATCACTGCGGGTCGACTCGTGCGTCTGCGCGTCCTGTGGCGCCCGCTGGGACGAGGACGCGTCGACGGGCGAGTACCGGGGCCGGCAGAGCCACGCTCGGACCAGCCGTACCGAATCTCGCTGAGCAGGACCCCGAACCGGGCCTGCTGAATGCCGCTCAGGCGGTGGGAGGCTCGCCGGCGTCGCCGGCGGCTGGCGCCTCGTCGGGCGTCGCCGGGGGCTCTTCAGCCTTCGGGGCCTCTTCGGCCTTCGGGGCTTCTTCAGCCTTGGGTGCCTCGTCGGCCTTCGGGGCGTCCTCGGCCTTCGGGGCTTCTTCAGCCTCGGGAGCCTGGTCGACCTTCGGTGCCTCGTCGGCCGTGGGAGCCTCTTCGGTCTTCGGGGCTTCCTCGGCCTTGGGTGCCTCGTCGGCCTTGTCGCCCTTGGGCGCGGCGTCGGTCTTCTTGGCGGCGCTCTTCTTCTTCGGGCGGCGCTTGCGTGGCTCGCCGGCGCGGGCTGCCTTGGGGTCGGGCTCGATGCCGAAGATCTCGGCGATCTCGGGCAGGCGACCGCCGTGGCGGGCGATCATGCCCTTGAGCTCGGGCGTGACGGTCTTCGGCAGTGATGCCGGCACGACCTGGCGACGGACGGGGGAGTGGGCCAGCGCGTCCAGGATGTAGCCCCAGCGGTCAGCGCCGATCTCGGAGGTCATCGACGCGTTGGCCGCCTCGACCAGCCGCATGGCGACCGGTGCGGGCAGCGGGGCGCCGGCCTTGGGCGGGCGTGAGGACTGGTGGAGGGCCCGGACGACGCGGTCGTCGTCGAGCAGCTCGATGATCTCGGCGACCCAGGCGTCGTGCTCGGCCTCGAGGCGACCGTTGAGCGCCGTGCGGAGCTGCGCGGCGATGGCTCGGGTCTCGTCGTCCTTGGCGGTGCCGTCGGCGGCGGTGACCACCGAACGGAGGTCGCGGAGGTCGACCGTGGCGGCCTGCTCGAGCGCGGCCTCGGCGCGGTCACGCCACTCGGCGGCGCGGACCTGGGCGAGGAGCTTCTCGGCCAGGGCGATGATCGGCGTCTCGTCGATGGCGGTGTCGCCGGCGGCCGTGCGCTCTTCGTTCTGCTTGGCGATGGCTTGGCGCACGCCTTGGAGGCCGCCCCGCACGAGCTGCTCGGCGACGGCCTTGTGCTCCTCGGGGAGGTTCTCGAGCATCGCGTTGCGGTGCGTCTTGCCGGCCTTCAGGCGAGGCGCCTTGGGCTTCGGCGGCAGCTTGGGCTTGGCCGGGGTACGAGGACGGTCGCCGCCCTTGCCACGGCTCTCGCGATCGCGTTCACCGTCGCCACGAGGACCGCGCTTGCCACGGTCGTCGCCGTCGCGGCGGGGGCCACGGCCACCCTTGCGATCGCGGTCACGACCGCCGCGGCCCTTCGGGGCCAGCTGCTGGGTGACGAGCGGCTCGTCCTCACGGGCGATGAGATCGAGCGTCTGGAACGGCGATTCCTTCTTCGTCTCCTTCGGCGGGATCACCGCAGTGATGGTGGTCCCCTCGAGATCGACGTCGGCCTCGACCTTGAACTGCTGGCCGACTTCGGAGCCCTCCGGGAACAGCGAGGCATCGGCGACTCCCTTCGGTTGACGGGCGCCAGCGGCCCGCCACGTGAAGGTCTTCCCGTCGTTCTGACGGCTGGTGAGTTCGATGTCGATCCGGGTGGCCATAGCGGCAGGAGAGGCTACCGGACCGTCTTCGAGACCGACGATTGTGACGTGTTTGCCGCCGATTCGTGCTCTGCTGACGGCGATGGACCACGACTGGTTCGACGAGATCGATCTCGACCCGGCGGTGCCGTGGAGACGCATGGGCGTCCGCCAGCTCGGTCACCGTCCCTGGTTGGTGGCCGATGAGCGTCGTGAGATCGAACTGGCGCTCAAAGCCCGCCTGCTGGCCGATCGTCCCGATGAGGTCACGGCGCGGGTCGGGCCGATCGGGGCGGTCGATCACGAGGTGCGAGCCCTCGTCGCCGGCGAGGGTCTCGTGCCGGAGCCCGGTCCCGACCCGCTGGTCAGCGCGGCGAGCGTCGTCCAGGAGGACCTGTGCGTCCTGCGCCGCCGCGACGACGGTTGGCATCTCGAGGCGGCGTGCCTGTGCTTCCCCTCACGCTGGCGGTTGGCCGACAAGATCGGACGAACCCTGCTCGACGTCCACGGACCCGTCGACGGCTATGCCGAACACCTCCACGGACGCGTCGAGACCTTCCTCGATCGCGTCGGTGAACGGCCCGTGCTGCGCCGGAACTGGTTCGTCCATCCCGACGGTGCACTCTTCCAGCCGTCGGCGCCGCCGACCGACCCCGTGATCCCCGCTGCCGACGCGCTCGCTGGACTGCACGTCCGCAGCGAACGGCAGACGCTGCGCCGACTGTCGTCGGGGGCGGTCCTGTTCACCATCCGCGTCCAGCACGGAACCGTCGGTGCGGTGCTCGATGCCGGCGACCGCCGACGGCGCTTCGTGGAGCACCTTCGGCGCGCTCCGTCGGACGACCTCGCTCACCGCGGCATGGCGCCCGCCCAGGTGGCGGAGCTCGTGCAGGCGCTCGAGCGTCGGTGACTCAGCCGAGGAGTGCTCGGCCGGCGGCCTCGATGACCGGCCTCGGGCCACCGATGAGGAGGGTGTCGACGATGGACTCCTCCCAGCGCTGGGCGCGGTCGCGGATGCGGTCGGGGGAGCCGACGAGGGCGACGTCGTCGATCAGCGACGCCGGCACCGCGGCCGTGGCCTCGGCCTTCTTGCCGTCGAGATACAGCGTCTGGATCTTCTCGCAGTCGGCCTCGTAGCGGCCCTCGTTCATCCGGGCGAAGACCTCGTAGTGGTAGTTCTCGTCGCGGGCGCCCATGCCACCGATGTAGAGGGCGTAGTTCGGGCGCAGCAGGTCGATGGCCTGGTCGACGTCGTCGTGGACCATCGTCGGCACCACGGCGGCGACACCGAAGTCGTCCCACGACTTGCCGGGCGTCTTGCCCATGCCGGCCTCGATCCTCTTGCGGTACCAGTCGGATTCGTCGGGGCTCATCCAGATGGGCAGCCAGCCGTCGGCGATCTCGCCGGCCAGCTCGAGGTTCTTGGGGCCCTCGGCCGCCAGGTACACCGGGATCTTGGTGGGGTGCGGGTGGGTGATCGACTTGAGCGGCTTGCCCTTGCCCACCGAGCCCTCGCCGTCGGCGGGATAGGGGAGCGGGTAGTGGGGGCCGGCGCTGGTGACGGGTTCGTCGCGCGCCCACACCTGCTTCATGATGTCGATGTACTCGCGGGTGCGGGCCAGCGGCTTGGAGAACGGCTGGCCGTACCAACCCTCGACCACCTGGGGCCCGCTCACGCCGAGACCACAGATGACCCGCCCGTCGGACAGGTGCTGGAGCGTGTTCATGGCCATCGCGGTGGCCGTGGGTGTGCGAGCCGACAGCTGGGTGATGCCCTGGCCGAGCTTCATCGTGGTGGTGTGGGCGCCGTACCAGGCCAGCGGGGTGAGGGCGTCGGAGCCCCACGCCTCCGCCGTCCACAGCGAGTCGTAGCCCATGGCCTCGGCCGCGAGGACGGTGTCGAGGGTGTTCGGCACGGGGCCGCGGCCCCAGTACCCGAGTTGGAGTCCGAGCTTCATGCGCCGACCCTAGATCGGACCCATCGATCACGCGGCGACTGGCCGTGCCCTACGATCGCCAGCGTGGCAACGAGTGTTTCCAGAGGGGCCCGATCCACGAGCGGCGCGATCCCACCCGAGACCGACCGGATCCTCAGCGGCATGGCCCTCGCGCTGGCCGGTGCCAACGTGGTGATGCAGCTGTCGATGCTCCCCGTCGGGCACGGCGTGGCCAAGAGCACGGTCACCAGCGGGCGCATCGACCGGCACCCCCTGAAGCGGGCCCGCACCACCCTCAGCTACGTCGCCATCGCCTCGCTCGGCACCGACGAGGAGCGCGACGCCATGCGCCGCGAGGTCGATCGCAGCCACCGGACGGTCCGGTCCGGGCCCGACGATCCCGTCGTCTACAACGCCTTCGACCCGAAGCTCCAGCTGTGGGTGGCGGCGTGCCTGTACCGGGGCGTCGAGGACCTGTACCGAGTCCTGTACGGCGAGCCCAGCGCCGACGTCGCCGACGCGTTGTACCGCAACAGCGCCCGTCTCGGCACCACGCTGCAGGTCAGCGACGACCAGTGGCCCGCCGATCGCGCCGCGTTCGCCCGGTACTGGGATGACCAGGTCCTGCACATCGAGATGGACGACCTCACCCGCCGGTATCTCCGCGGGATCGCCGGCGCACAGTTCTTCGGCGCACCGCTCGACTGGGTCGCCGGGCCGGTGAACCGGCTGCTCACCACCGGCTTCCTGCCCGAGCCGTTCCGCTCCGAGCTCGGGTTGCCCTGGGACGGCCGCCGCCAGCGTCTGTTCGACGCGATCGTGAGTACGGCCGCGGCCGTGAACCGGAATCTGCCGCGGCCGCTGCGGCAGTTCCCGATGAACCTCTACCTGCGCGATGCCCGCCGGCGCATCCGTGCCGGCAAGCCCATCGTGTAGTTCAGCGGGCGAAGGCCTCGGGGGGCGGGCATGCGCAGACGAGGTTGCGGTCGCCGGCGGCGCCGTCGATGCGGCTGACGGGCACCCAGTACTTCGCCTGACGGAGCCCGTCGACCGGATACGCCGCCTCCTCTCTGGTGTAGGCGCGGTCCCAGTCGGCGACGAGGAGGTCCTCGGCGGTGTGGGGCGCGCATGCCAGCGCCGAGTCGTCGTGGCTGACTGCGCCGGACTCGATCTCGGCGATCTCGCCGGCGATGGCGATCATGGCGTCGCAGAACCGGTCGAGCTCGGCCAGTGCCTCGGACTCGGTCGGCTCGATCATCAGCGTGCCCGCCACCGGGAACGACATCGTCGGAGCGTGGAAGCCGTAGTCGATGAGCCGCTTGGCGACGTCGTCGACCGTGACCCCCGTGCGCCTGGTGATGTCGCGGATGTCGACGATGCATTCGTGGGCCACACGGCCGTGCTCCCCGGTGTAGAGCACCGGGAAGTGGTCACCGAGGCGGGCGGCGACGTAGTTGGCGTTGAGGATGGCGACCTTCGTGGCCTCGGTGAGGCCTTCGCCGCCCATCATGCGCACGTAGGCCCACGAGATCGGCAGGATGCCGGCCGAGCCGTAGGGGGCGGCCGAGATCGGCCCCGGGCCCGTGGCCGGACCGCACTCGGCGTCGAGCGGGTGGTTGGGCAGGTACGGGGCCAGATGCTGGCGCACGGCGACCGGGCCGACGCCCGGGCCACCCCCACCGTGGGGGATGCAGAACGTCTTGTGGAGGTTGAGGTGGCTGACGTCGGCCCCGAAGGCGCCCGGCCGGGCGACGCCGACCAGTGCGTTGAGGTTGGCGCCGTCGAGGTACACCTGGCCGCCGTACTGGTGCACGAGGTCGCAGATCTCGGTGATCTGGGTCTCGAACACGCCGTGGGTCGACGGGTAGGTGACCATGAGGCCGGCGAGATCGCCGGCGTGCTCGGTGACCTTGGTCTTCAGGTCGTCGAGGTCGACGTTGCCGTCGTCGTCACACGCCACGACCACGACGTCGAGGCCCGCCATCACCGCCGATGCGGCATTCGTGCCGTGGGCGGACGACGGGATGAGGCAGATGCGACGCTCGGCCTCGCCGTTGGCGTCGTGGTACTTCCGGATGGCCAGCAGTCCGGCGAACTCGCCCTGCGAGCCGGCGTTGGGCTGGAACGACACGGCGTCGTAGCCGGTGACCTCGACCAGCCAGGCCTCGAGCTCGTCGATGAGGCGCCGGTAGCCGCGGCTCGAGTCGGCCGGGGCGAAGGGGTGGAGGTCGGCGAAGCCGGGCCACGAGATGGGCTCCATCTCGGCGGTGGCGTTGAGCTTCATCGTGCAAGAGCCCAGCGGGATCATGGCCCGGTCGAGGGCGACGTCCTTGTCGGCGAGACGTCGCAGGTAGCGCAGCATCTCGGTCTCGGAGCGGTACGAGCGGAACGTCGGGTGCGTGAGGAAGTCGGTGGTGCGAGCAAGCGCGAGGGCGTTGCCGTGCGGCTCCACGACGGTCGCCATCGACTCGCCGTCACGGCCGGCGAGCGCGTTGCCCAGGCGGCCGATGAGCTCATCGGTGACCGGCTCGCCGATGCTCACCGAGACCTGGTCGTCGTCGACGCGCCGGATGTCGACACCGACCTCGGCTGCCGCCGCGACGAGCCCGTCGGCGCCGCCGACCACCCGGAGCGTCAACGTGTCGAACCAGGAGCCGTTGACGACCTCGACATCGCTCTCGTCGAGCAAGTTGGCCAGCAGGCTCGTGCGCCGTCGGACCTCGGAAGCGATCTGCCGCAGGCCGTCGGGGCCGTGGTACACCGCGAACATCGAGGCGATGACGGCGAGGAGCACCTGGGCGGTGCAGATGTTGGACGTCGCCTTCTCGCGGCGGATGTGCTGCTCGCGGGTCTGCAGCGCCAAACGGTTGGCCGGGCGGCCGGCCGCATCGACCGACAGGCCGACGAGGCGACCGGGGAGGGTGCGCTTGTAGTCCTCGCGGCAGCCCATGAAGCCGGCGTGGGGGCCGCCGAAGCCCAGCGGCACGCCGAAGCGCTGCGACGAGCCGACGACGATGTCGGCGCCGAGCTCGCCCGGTGGCGTGAGCAGCGTGCAGGCGAGCAGGTCGGTTGCGACGACCGCCAAGGCGCCCGCGCCGTGGACGGCCTCGATCACGGCGGTGGGGTCGACGACGGCGCCGGAGCACGCCGGGTACTGCACCAGGACGCCACAGACATCGGACAGGTCGACGGCGAAGACGTCGTCGACCACCTCGACCGACACCCCGATGGCCTCGGCCCGCGTACGGACCACGGCGATGGTCTGGGGGAACGTGTCGGCCTGGATCAGGAAGCGGGGCCGGTCGCCCTTGACCAGGCGCAGGCACATGGCCATGGCCTCCGCGGCTGCGGTGCCCTCGTCGAGCAGCGACGAGTTCGCCAGCTCGGTGCCGGTGAGGTCGGTGATGACCGTCTGGAAGTTGAGCAGCGCCTCGAGTCGTCCCTGGGAGATCTCGGGCTGGTACGGCGTGTAGGCCGTGTACCAGGCCGGGTTCTCGAGCACGTTGCGCCGGATCACCGGCGGCGTGTGGGTGCCGTGGTAGCCGAGGCCGATCATCGAGGTGCGCACGACGTTGGCATCGGCGATGGCGCGCAGCTCGGCCAGCATGGCCTCCTCGGACAGCGGTGCCGGCAGTTCGAGCGGCTTCTCGCTGCGGATCGACGACGGGACCGCCTGGTCGATCAGCTCGTCGAGCGAAGCGACACCGACGGCGGTGAGCATCGGCTCGAGATCGTCGGATCGGGGACCGATGTGGCGGGAGGCGAAGGACACGGCAGGCTCCGGAGGTGGCGCGATGAGGAAGGCGCCCCCTCTGTTCGGATGACCTGAGAGATTCGCGAGACGGGCTCGCTTGCTCCTTCGGTGAGGGCTCCGTCCTCTCGAACGCGCCCTGCTCTCCAGAGGTGCCTCGACCCGACGGTCCGGTGGCCTGAGAGGTTCCGGGGCGGTTGCTCCTTCGGCGTCCGTTCCCCGCTGGCGGCGAGGCCTGGACTCTCCCGTCGGGGGTCTGCAGCGACGCCCATCGTAGTCGGACCGCAAGGAATCCCCCGATGATCCGTTCTCCTCTCGGACGGGCTCCCCCCACCTCACAGCAACCGAAAGGCCCCACATGAAGCTGAAGACCCTCGCCGCCGCCACCACGGTGGCGGCCGCATCCGTCGCCGGCGCCGGTTTCGCCGTTCCGGTCGACGCCGCCCCCGCCTGGGCCCCGGCCGCGACCGCCGACGTGCATCCAGGCACCCAGACCTACACCGACGGCGCGCAGTGCACCGCCAACTACGTCTTCACCGACGCATCCGGCGGCGTGTACCTCGGACAGGCCGCGCACTGCAGCGGTCTCGGCGCGGCCACCGACACCAACGGTTGCGACGCGGGCTCGCTCCCTCTCGGCACGAAGGTCGAAGTCGACGGCGCCAGCAAGCCGGCGACGATGGTCTACAACTCGTGGCTCACGATGCAGGAGGTCGGCGAGACCGACGACAACACGTGCAGCTACAACGACTTCGCCCTCCTGGAGCTCGACCCGGCCGACCACGGCAAGGTCAATCCTTCGATCCCGTTCTGGGGCGGCCCCACCGGCATCTCCGACGGCACGTCGTTCGGCGAGCAGGTGTACACCTTCGGCAACTCGAGCCTGCGGTTCGGCATCGAGCTCCTCTCGCCGAAGACCGGCGTCAGCCTCGGAACCAGCGGGAACGGCTGGACCCACCCGCTCTACACCGTGAGCCCTGGCATCCCCGGTGACTCGGGTTCGCCGTTCCTCGACGCCGACGGCAACGCGTTGGGCGTGCTCTCGACTCTGGCGATCGCACCGCTGGCGGCGTCGAACAACGTCAGCGACATCGGTCTGGCCCTCGAGTACCTGGAGGCCAACACCAGCATCCGAGTCAGCCTCGTGCCGGGCACGGAGCCGTTCTCGGGCCTCGGCTGAACCGGATCCCCGACCGACCTGCCGGGCAGGTCGACATCGCGCCGCGCTGGCCAGCCGTCGTCGCACGGCTGGCCAGCTGCAGTTCTGGCGTACGGTCTCCTCGTGGGCGCACAGCGGTTCTCGGTCGACGATCTCGCGGCCCTCACGCCGCTCTGGGACGCCGCCGTCGACCGCACGCCCGACGTCGACCAGTTCTGCGCCTCGAGCACCTGGTCCTTCTCCGCCGCGTTGTCGTTCCAGGATGCCGAGCCACCGGTGATCGTCGGTGACGGCATGGCCTTCTGCGGCATGCGGCGGGCGGTCACCACGGATGGTCAGCACATCCTCGTCGGCCTCGATCCGATCTGGGGCTTTGCCACGCCCTTCGTCGGAAATGCGCTGCAGGCCGGGGAGATGGCGGCGCTGCGCCTCTCGCTCGACGACGACATCGACCTCGCGGTGGTGGCCGGCCAACGAGAGGACTCGGTGCTGACCGCCGGGTTGATCCGTGCGCTCGACAACCGGCGCCCGTTGTACCGAGGGCCCGTCGAGCAGCGCCTGCAGGTCGACCTCCGCGACGGGGTCGACGTCTGGTTCGCTCGCCGCTCGCCTCGCTTCCGTCAGCGGCTCCGCCGCCTCGAACACGACGCCGACCGGCGCGGGCTCGAGGTGGAGGACGTGTCCGCCGCCCCACCCGACGAGCTGATCGACCGCCTCGTCTCCATCGAGTCACGCACCTGGAAGGGTGAGGAAGGCACCGGCCTGGCCAGCACGGAGCTCGTCGGCTTCTATCGGCAGATGACGGCCCGCCTCGCCGTGCGCGATCACGCACGGGCGTTGGTGGCCCGGCTCGACGATCGCGACGTCGGCTTCCTGCTCGGCGGTGTCCGAGGCGAGACGTTCCGCGGCCTCCAGCTCGGCTACACCAGCGAGGTCGCCGACCTCGGCGTCGGCCATCTCCTCCAGCTCGAACAGATCCGACGATCCGCCGGCGAGGGGATCGTGACGTATGACCTCGGCATGGACATGGAGTACAAGCGACGCTGGGCCGACAGGGTCGAGGAGACGTTCTCGGTGATCGTCGGGCGCTGAGCGGTCAGCCGTCGTCGACGTCGCGACGCAGGTTCGAGCCGATGCCGGTCTCGATGTCGAGCTCCGGGCCGTCGTCATCACCGGCGAACCACGGCGTCTGGTCCTCGTCGGCGCGCCGCTGTTTCGCGAGCTGCTTGAAGTCGTCCTTCGGCTTCCGACGGAACAGGCCCATGGGGCGATGATCGCAGACGGTCCGACGGGTCGCCACCCCTAGAGTCCGGGCATGCCCGGACGACCCCGAGACGCCATCGCCTCGCTGCCCGCCTACCGCCCCGGGAAGGGCGCAGCCCAGGCCGAGGAAGAACACGGCATCAGCGGCGCCATCAAGCTGGCGTCGAACGAGACGCCATGGCCACCGCTTCCGGCGATCACGGCGGCGATCGCCGAGGCCGGCGCAGGGGTGAATCGCTACGCCGACCACCGCGCCACCGAGCTGCGGCGCGCGCTGGCCGATGCCCGAGGTCTCCGGCCCGAGCAGGTGACCGTCGGCTGCGGCTCGGTCGGGTTGCTCCAGCAAATCCTTCTGGCCTATGCCGAACCCGGTGCCGAGGTGCTGTACCCATGGCGATCGTTCGAGGCCTATCCGGTCTACGTGCGCCTGGTGGAAGCCACCGAGGTCACGGTCCCGCTGGTCGACCACACCGCTGACGTCGACGGGTTGATCGAGGCGGTCACCGACCGGACGCGGCTCGTGATGATCGCGAATCCGAACAACCCCACCGGTACCGCCGTGTCCGTCGCAGAGCTCGACCGGCTCGCGACGGCGTTGCCCGACGACGTCCTGCTCGTCGTCGACGAGGCGTACCACGAGTTCGCCGCTACGGCCCTCGGTGACCCGGTCGATGCCTTCGTGGGGACTCGAGACAGCGTCGTCGTCCTGCGCACCTTCTCGAAGGCGCACGGTCTGGCCGGCATGCGCGTCGGCTACGCCATGGGGCACCCGACGGTGATCGACACCATCGACAAGACACTGTTCCCGTTCGCGGTGAACGCCGCCGCCCAGGCGGGTGCCCTGGCCGCCCTCGCCGGCGAGGACGAGATCCTCGAGCGGTGCGCTCGCATCGTCTCCGAGCGCGGCCGGGTGGTCGAGTCGCTCCGTGCCGACGGCCATGAGGTCGCCGACCCGCAGGCCAACTTCGTCTGGTTGCCGTTGGGCGAGCGGACCGACGCCGCCTATCTGGCCCTCGAGAAGCAGGGGGTCGTGACCCGGCCGTTCAGCGACGAGGGCATCCGGGTCACCATCGGCACGCCGGACGAGAACGACCGGTTCCTCGACGTCTACCGCACCATCTCTGCATCAGCGTGAAGACATGATCACTCGAGTCCGGTCCCATCCGGGCTCGATCTCCGGGACGTTCAGACATCGCGAGGTACGCGGCGCACCGACGCGAGGCTCACGCTCATTCGGATGGCAGCGAGGAGACGTCGTCGAGACCGTTCCAGGTCTCGACGTAGTCCGGCTGCAGCCCGGGGTGGGTGGCGGCGAAGTCGGTGATGCGGAACCGGTAGCGGCTCTCGAACATGAAGGCCAGCGTGCCGCTGAGCTTCCGGGGAGCGAGGTCGGATTCGGTGGCGGCGCGGTGCGCGTCGGGCGCCGGGCCGTGGGGGAGGAACTGGTTGTGGAGGCTCATGCCGCCCGGCGCGAAGCCCTGGGGCTTGGCGTCGTAGACCCCTTCGATGAGACCCATGAACTCGCTCATGGTGTTGCGGTGGAAGTAGGGCGGCCGGAAGGTGTCGTCGGCGACGAGCCAGCGGTCGGGGAAGACGACCACGTCGAGGTTGGCGACGCCGGGCGTGTCCGACGGCGACGTCAGCACGGTGAAGATCGACGGGTCCGGATGGTCGTAGCTGATCGAACCGATGGTGTTGAAGGCCCGCAGGTCGTAGACGAACGGGGCCAGGCTCCCGTGCCAGGCGACGACGTCGAACGGCGAGTGGTCGAGGTGGGTGGTGAAGGAGCGGCCGTCGGCCCGCAGGTGGAGCGTGGTGGGCGTGTCGGCGGCGTCGAACGATGCCACGGGGTGGCGGAAGTCCCGAGGGTTGGCGAGGCCGTTGGCGCCGATGGGACCCAGCTCCGGCAAGGTCAGGAGACGGCCGTGGTTCTCGGCGACCCAGCCTCGGATGGGCCCGCCGACGGGGTCGACGCGGAAGCACAGGCCGCGGGGGATCCCGACGATCTCTCCGGGCCCGGCCGTCAGCGCACCCAGCTCGGTGGTGACGTGCATCGTGCCCATCTCGGGAACGATGAGCAGCTCGCCGTCGGTGCAGCACAGCGCCTGGCCGGTCATCGGCGCGGTTGCGGCGTACCCGTGGACGCCGAGGCCGACCTGCAGGTGGGCGTCGCCGTTCGTGGCGACCGTGCGCAGCGAGTCGACGAAGTGCACCGGCTCGTCGGGCAGGGGAGTGGGGTCCCAGCGGAGGGGAGCCATCGGCGTCGCCGGGGTCGCCTGCGGCGCGGTACGCCAGCCCTGATGCTCGATCTCGATGAAGTGATGGAGGTGACGGACGGCCGGCCGCCGGCGGTACACCCAGGTCCGTCGGTTGTCGTGCCGAGGGGCGGTGAAGGCGGTGCCGCTGATCTGCTCGGCGTAGAGACCGAACGGCGGCTGTTGTGGAGCGTTGCGGCCGCGGGGGAGTGCGCCCTCGATCGCCTCGGTCTCGAACTCGTTGCCGAAGCCGTTCATCGTCGCCGGCCCGGCCGAAGTCGGATCCATCGCCATGTCCGCAAGATACGGCACGATGATCCCGTGACGGCGCGAGATCCCATACCGGACGAGCGCCGGTGCCGGTGGTGCGGACGCCGCTTCCCGTTGTCGCCCGGGCCCGGCCGTCCGCGGGAGTTCTGTCGCCGCTCGTGCCGCCAGCGCGACTACGAGGCTCGCCAGCGGGCGGGCGAGGTGGGGCTCTCGGAGAACGAGCTCGTCCTGACCCGACAGGCGATGGATCAGCTGCGCGACCGGCTCTACGTGCTCGAGGCGGCCATCGAGGACGTCGAACGGGACCTGGTGGGGAACCCGACCAAGGCCGACTACGCGGACGCGATCGCCTGGCTGCTCGACGCGGCCCGCCCGCTCCGTCAGGTGCTGGACTGAGGACGGGCGACCGCGTCGTAGGCGCCCGAGGTCGACCAACGCCGGATGCGGAGCATGTCCATCGCGAGCTGCACGACGTCTCGCCCGATGCGCACCGTGCTCGGCTCGTCGGATTCGTCGAGCTCGACCGGGATCTCGATCAGCGACCATCCCGCCCGCTCGACGAGGTGGAGCACCTCGATGTCGAACGCGAAGCCGTCGATGCGTGCCTGGGCGAAGACGTGTCGTGCCACGTCTCCTCGAAAACCCTTCAGCCCGCACTGGGTGTCGAGGGGGCGAGCCAGGAGCACGGCCCCGGAGATCCGGTTCACGACGATGCTGCCGATCAGGCGGAGGCCGCTCGACCGCGAAACGACCGAGTCGGGGTGGCGCCGGCTGCCGATGACGACGTCCCAGCCGCCCTCGACCATGGACAGCACGCGCCGGAGATGCGGTGGGTCGTAGGCGAGGTCGGCGTCGGTGAAGCACACGACCTGTCCGTTGGACGCCAGCACCCCCGAGCGGACGGCGGCGCCCTTGCCGCGGTTCTGTGGCTGGACGAGGACCTGGTCGGCGCCAGCGTCACGGGCGGCATCAGCCGTTCCGTCGCCAGAACCGTCATCGACCACGATGATCTCGAGGCCGCCGTGGTCCTGGATGTCGCGCAGCTCGTGTCGGATGCGGGTGACCGTCTCAGCGATCCGCACCGGTTCGCGATACGCCGGGATGACGACACTCAGCCGTTGCGACCCCGGCAGGTCGCGGGGGCCTCCCGGCACCCGGTTCTCGCGCACCAGGTCGGCGAGGATGTAGCGGTAGCCGGCGATGCGCACGAGCACCGCACAGCCGACGGCGATCAGCTTGGCCAGGACGACGCCCCCGATCGACTCGTAGCCCGTCGCGGTGAACAGGAGCCGCAGGACGAAGACGTCGACGCCTCCTGCGACCACCGCGACCATCACGAAGGCGAGTGGTGCCTGGACCCATCGTGCGTACGGGTTGGCTCGCCGGGCCGTGGCTCGGTGCAGGAGGTACGAGGTGACCGACGCGAGGGCGATGGCCGCGACGTCGGCGACGATGAGCGGCCAACCCCAGCCAACGCGCAGCGCCGCCAAGATGCTCACGTCGAGTGCCGTGGGAACCGCGGCGATGGCCGAGAACGCCGCGAGGCGCTTCCACGAGCCGGACCCGCGCTCCGGTCGTGTCACGCCTCGCACGATTGGACGATACCGAACCGCGCGCGGGCTACGGTCCGCCGCCTCGGGCCGTTCGCCCAGGATTTCGTCACCGTGACGTAACTGCAACCACACCGGGCCCACCGGGGGAGAGCACGAAGATGACCGACCAGAGCGCCACTCAGGCGTCGCTCCTCGAGATGGCCCGCGAGGCCCGGTCCCGAGCCCACGTCCCGTATTCGGGCTTCGCCATGGGAGCCGCCGTCCGCTGTGCAGGTGGGGCCACACGGCCAGGCACGCTCGTGGAGAACGTGTCGCTGGGGCTCGCCATGTGCGCCGAGCGGGTCGCCCTGTTCTCGGCGGTGGCGGATGGCTGTGGCGAACCGGTCGAGCTGGCACTGGTCAGCAAGCGGACCGGTGGATCGCTGACCTTCCCCTGCGGGGCGTGCCTCCAGGTCGCGCTCGAGCTCGGAGGACCCGATCTCGTCGTCGTCGTCTCGGATCTCGACGGCATCACCGAGTCGTCGACGATCGGCGCACTGCTGCCCTCCGGCCCACGCCTCGAGCGCTCGTAGCGCGCCCGCCATCGACATGGGCTGGCCCGCGCACACGCGACGCCGCTTCTGGTCGGCGGGACGGCACAATGGGGGGATGGAATCCTTCGCTCCCACCCAACCGGTGGCCACCCTCGATGCCGAGGCACGTGGCGAGTTCGTCATCCGCGTCTACCAGCACCTGTTGCTGGCCGTCACGGCGTTCGTCGGCTTCGAGACCATCCTCTTCGCCACCGGCATCGCCGAGGGCCTCTTCGATTTCCTGTTCCGCTCCGGCGGGGGTTCGTGGCTCCTGATCCTCGGCGGGTTCATGGTCGTGCAGTGGATGGCCACCTCGGCCGCCCACAACATCGAGAACGTCCAGCTCCAGTACGCCGGCCTGTTCGGCCTCGCCGCCGGCGAGGCACTGCTGTTCGCTCCGTTCCTGTACATGGTGTTCAACGATGCGGACAACGGCGGCACCACGGTGCTGGCTGCAGCGGCGATCACGGCCGTCGGCTTCGCCGGCTTGTCGATCGTCGCCTTCACCACCCGCAAGGACCTCTCGGTCCTCAAGCCGATGCTCATGTGGGGTGGCATCGCCGCGCTCGTGCTCATCGTGGCTGCGGTGCTGTTCGGCCTCAGCCTCGGCATCTGGTTCAGCGTGGCGATGATCGCCCTCGCCGGCGGTTCGATCCTCTATCAGACGCAGGCGATCATGGCCCGGTACCCGAGCAACGCCCACGTCGGTGCCGCGGTCCAGCTGTTCGCCGCCGTGATGCTGCTGTTCTGGTACGTGCTTCGTCTCGTCTCCGCCCTGCGCCGCTGAACCCCCCGGCTCTGCGCTCGTCGCCGGAACTTCCGCAAGCGCTTGTGTCGGCGGGAGCCGGCGACTTTCATGGAGTCGGGCGGATTCGGCAGCGAGAGGAAGCCCGATGATGGAGGCGCGCGAGGATTTCGGCCAGATCGTGGTCGTCGTCGCCAGCTTGCTCGCGGCTGCGCTGGTGACCGCCGGAATGTCCTTGGCCAACGCCGGCGATCCGGCAACGTCGACCGAGCGCGCGGCCGGGCCGCCGGAGACCACGAGCACGGCCGCGCCCACGACGACGATGCCGCCGGCGGTCACGTCGCCGTCGACCACCGCCGCGCCCACCACGACGGCGCCCAGCCACGCGCCGGCCCCGGTGCCCGCCACGCGGCCGCCGCGGCAGCCGGTGGACGGCGACGACGTCTCGGTCGACGACTTCCCGACAGCCAGCAAGACGCAGTTCCCCAGGTTCGGCGACGGAGGCCGCGCCGGCTTCATCTCCACGTGCCCCATCTCGCACAACGCCGGCGATGACCCCATCGTCTTCCCCGGCCAACCCGGCGCCGCCCACCTCCACGAGTTCTTCGGCAACACCAGCACCGATGCACACACCACGACGCACTCGCTGATCACCCATGGTCGGACCTCGTGCGAGCACGCCGACGACCTGTCCGCCTACTGGGCACCAGCGGGCATCCAGGGTGGTCGGGTGGCCGAGGTGGCGGGGACCTCCATGTACTACTTCCTCGACAAGGTCGACGAGCCGAAGTCGACACGCCCGATGCCGCTCGGGCTCCGCATGATCGCCGGGGATGCCACGGCCACGGAACCGCCCACGAAGGAGCTCGGGTGGTTCGAGGAGCACCGCAACGCGCGGAACAACACCCGGGGGAACGGCGGAGTGATGATCCGGGCCCGGAACTCGGGCCAGGTCACGATGCGGGTCAACTTCCCCAACTGCTGGGACGGTGAGCACCTCGACAGCCCGGACCACCAGTCGCACATGGCCTACACCAGCGAGAACGACGGCTCGTGCCCAGCGTCGCATCCGGTCCTCGTCCCGCAACTCACCATGTTCGTCCGCTACGACGCTCCCGGCGGCGACGCCTTCGAGCTCGCCTCCGGTGCGTGGTGGACGCTGCACGCCGACTTCTGGAACGGCTGGCACCCGGACACGCAGCAGGCGCTCATCGACGGATGCCTTCGCGAGCACTGCGACCGAGTACGGACCGCCTGACAGCGGCCCACCCGACACCATTTCGTCACCGTGACGGAATGGGCAACGTACGGGAGGACTCGGGGAAGTGGTCCACCGGTGCGCAGATCATCGCCCGACGGCCGACGACGCCCGGTCTGGTGTCCAATCGCACCGACCGCCGTCGGAACTTCTGATTGCATCACCAGATGGGACGACCGGACGGCGGATGGCTCGTGGAAGAACGCGGCGAGATCGACTGGGACGACGTGGCTCGGGCCCACGAGGTGTACCGGGATGCGCTCCTGGCCCGGCACCTCGGGGACTGGTCCCGATCGCTCGCCGCCGGGACCGGCGAAGCGGACCTACGCTGATTGCGCAGCGTAACTTTACAGAACGTGGATTCTCGGCGCTGATGGGGGCTGCGGAACTCGACGCATCACCCGATCGGTGCATCCGGCCCACCCGAACGGTCCATTGTCGCGAGGACCTGGCCCTGGGATGATCGAGAGCGGCCATCCCATCATCCAGTTCCTGAGGAAGCCATGACCAAGCTCCACTCGGGTGGCGGGATCGCCACCGACGCTGCTCACAACCGCGCCCTGCTGTCGCACCACGCCGCCATCAGCCGACTGGCGCTTGCGGACATCTCGGTCGACGATCTGTTCGACCAGGCCAGTGCCCAGGTCGCCGCCGCCCTCGGGTCGGCGCGCGTGGGGTTCTTCCTCGTCGCCGACTCGGCGCTGCGGCTCCGGGCGGGTGTCGGCTGGGGACCCGGCCCCATCGAACTGGCAGCCAGTCCACCGTCGAGCACCGTTGCCGTC
Source organism: Acidimicrobiales bacterium (assembly GCA_041618235.1). Taxonomy (GTDB): domain Bacteria; phylum Actinomycetota; class Acidimicrobiia; order Acidimicrobiales; family Salinilacustritrichaceae; genus Salinilacustrithrix. The sequence continues at coordinate 34,512 of JBFJNI010000007.1, read as the reverse complement.
CAGCGGATCGTGTCCAGCCCGTCGTTGCACGAGGAGGTCACGCGCATCTTCCCGTCAGACCGCAACGGCCTCGTGTCGACGGTCGACACACCGGACGGTCGACGGATCACCCTGGTCGTCTCCTGCAGCGCGCAACTCGAAGCCGACCCTGCGACCGCAGAGTTCGTCGGCTCGAGCCTGGACGTGGTCGCCGCCGGCTGGTCACATCGCCGCCTGGAGCGTGAGCTCCGCGAGAGCGAGCGTCGCATGATCGAGGCCCAGGAGCTGGCCCACATGGGAAGTTACGACTGGAACATCGCGACCGACACCAACGTGTGGAGCGACGAGCTGTACCGGATCTACGGGTACGAACCGCAGAGCTTCAACGCCTCGTACGACCGATTCCTGTCGATGCTCCATCCCGACGATCGGGATGCCATCGTCGCCGTGCACCAGCAGGCCTACGCCACGCTCGAGCCTTACGAGATGACCGAGCGGGTCATCCGGCCGGACGGATCCATCCGCACGCTGGCGAGCAACGGCGAGGTCATCGCCGACGAGCAGGGTCATCCCGTGCGGATGCGTGGGACCTGCGTCGACATCACGGATCGGCTCCGGGTGGAGGCCGAGGCGCACCGGATCGACCGCACCGAGCAGCGTCGCCGCCAAGCCCTCGAGATCAACGACAACGTCATCCAAGGTCTGGCGTCGGCACTGTGGACGCTCGACACCGGTGCGGCGGAGACGGCACGGGAGGTGGTGGCGCACACCCTCGAGGCCGCTCGCTCGATGATGACCGGGCTGCTCGAGAGCGACTCCCCGATCGCACCCGGTGATCTCGTGCGGTCCGCTCCCCCGGACCGCCAGATCATCGAACACGCTCCCCTGACCCGCGCGCCGGAGGACATCGCCCCTCCCGCAGAGGCTCGCATTCGACCCCGTGTCGTCATCGCCGACGATTCCGACGACATCCGACTGCTCCTGCGGATGCAACTGACCACGCAGCTCGGGGCCGACGTCGTGATGGAGGCCGCGACCGGACCGCAGGCGGTCGAGGCGGCCGCCACCCATCAGCCCGACGTGCTCCTGCTGGACGTGGCCATGCCGGGCGGGGACGGGTTGTCGGCGATTCCCGGCATCCGGGCCGCCGCGCCGGCGACGACCATCATCATGCTGTCCGGCTTCGCCGCCAGCGAGCTCGCCGAGGCGGCCATCGAGGCCGGAGCGCACGCGTACGTCGAGAAGGGCTCGTTCGCCAACGTGATCGAGGCGCTCGAGCGAGAGCTGCCGGGACGCTTCACCGCGGCGGCCGACGTCCTACCCGCCGATGTCGATCCCGATGCGACGACACCGGCCACGGACGCACCGGACTTCGATCTGGTCCTGGGCCAGTTGGTCCACGAGCTCCGGACACCGACGACGGTGATCGCCGGTCTCGCAACCGTCCTGGCCGACCACCGGGAGACGATCCCGTCCGCGGCGTCGGACGAGCTGCACACGGCGTTGCGACGCAACATCGCCGTCCTGGCCGGCTTGCTCGACAGCGTGGCCTCAGGCGTGCGCATCACCAGCGCAGGGCTGCAGCGACGCCCGGTCGACCTTCGGGATCTCGTCGATCGGACGACGTCGGACCTCTCGCTGATGACGGAGGACGCAGGGGTCAGCGTCGAGGTCTCGGGTCGGCCCACACTCGCAGTCATCGACGACCTCCGGATCCGCCAGGTCGTCACGAACCTGCTGACCAACGCAGCGAAGTACTCGCCCAGGGGGAAGCGGATCGAGGTCATCGTCGAGGCCGCAGATGCCGTGGCCACGGTGTCGGTTCGTGACCACGGCCCCGGGATCGATCCTGACATCCGAGCCCGGATCTTCCAGCCGTTCGTGCGCGATCCTGGCGAATCGGGTGGGCTCGGTGTCGGCCTCTACGTCGCGCGGGCCATCGCGGTCGCACATGGCGGTGACCTCCGGTTGGCGTCTGGCGATGACGGCGCATGCTTCGTGCTCTCCGTACCGGCCACACCCGCCTGATCCCACCTGGGTGGTCCTCCGACCCGACCACCATGCCGGTGATCCCCCTATCGTGCACCTGCACCCGGCACCGGCCGGAGGGACCACGAATGCACGGGCACCGCTGGACCATCGACGAACTGACCGACCTCGTCCGAGACGCGGTCATCGTCGGTCGTGACCTGCGCGCCAACGCCGTGCGGCTTCCGGCCGCCCTCACCGAGGTCGCCGAGCCCGACGCGCGGTCCTGGGAATCACAGCTCGGCCAGGAGCATCCCGCTGATCTCGGCGTCGTCGTCGACGCCTGGTGGCGCGCCGTCGCCGAACCCGGCGCGGTCCAGACCGTCCGGGCCCGGCGACTGGTCGACGACCAATGGCACGTGCACCAGATCCAGTGCTTGAACCTCACCCACCAGAGCGACTTCGGCTTCGTCCTCACGGTCGCCCGCCCGCTGGGCGTCGCCGACGACCAGGATCTCGCCCCACCCGCTGAGACGGCATCGTTCGATGCGCCGGCGACGATCGTCCAGCACCTGGACGAGCTCGGCATCGTGCTCCGCACCGAGGGCGATGTCGAGCGGGTGTTCGGCATGACGCCGGGAGAGCTCGAGGGCGAGGCCGTCACCGATCATCTCCACCCGGACGACCTCGGATCGGCCGTCTCGATGTGGCTCGAGGTGCTCTCCTCCCCTGACTCCACTCGGACGATCCAGCAGCGCGTCGTCCGCCCGGACGGCTCGATCTGTTGGATCCAGTCGACCGTCATGAACCGGCTGGCCACCAGCAGCTCGGTGTTGTCGATCTCCCACGACATCGGACCGCAACGGGCCCAGCAGATGGCGCTCGCGGCAAGTGAACAGGAGCTGCGCTTCCTCACCGACGAAGTCCCGGTCGGGGTGTTCCGCGGCCTGCGGAACGGACAGCTCACCTTCCGCAACGGCCGCGGCGTCGAGCTGCTCGGCGCCGCCGACTCACTCGATCGCATCCTCGAGGGCTTGGCGCCAGACGACCAGCGCCGGCTGCGGGCCTGTTGGGCCGAGGTCGACGAACTGGGTGCCACCGCGGTCACCACCGTTCGAACGCCCGATGGTCGCCATCTCGAGTTCCGGCTCCATGGGGTACAGGACCCCACCGATCCGAGCGCAGAGCCAGGCGTGATCGGCACGGTCGACGACGTGACCGCGCGGGTGATCCATGCCGCGGCACTCGAGGCATCCGCTCGGCTCGATCCGTTGACCGGCCTGTCGAACCGCCGCGGGATCGAGGCGGCCCTCGCCGGCGGGGCGCCGGCCGAACGACGTCAGCTCGTCGTGTTCGGCGATCTCGACGGCTTCAAGGAGATCAACGACATCCACGGACACGACGTCGGCGACGCGGTCCTCCAGGTCATCGGCGAGCGCCTCCGTGATGCCGTCCGACCCGGCGACATCGTCAGTCGGTGGGGCGGTGACGAGTTCGTCGTCGTGTGCAACGACGTCCCCACCGGCGGCGACACCGCGGTCCTCGCTCGGCTCGACGCCGCCTTCAGCTCGCCGGTGCTCCTGGGCGCACGCACCCATCAGGTCGGTGTGTCGCTCGGCGCCGTCTGGGCCGAGCCCGGCGAAGACCCGGCGTCGGTCCTGCAACGAGCCGACCTGGCCATGTACGAGGCCAAGCGGGGCAAACGACCCTGAGCCCCTGGCATCAGGCGATCAACGTCGACTGCCGTCGGCTCGTGCCCGACTGCTCCCCCGTGGTCGTCAGCGTGACATCAGACTGCACGACGATGCCGCGGACGGGATCGAGGTAGAGATCACCGTGCTCGTCGACCCGCTGCTCGACCGGCTCGCCACCGATGGACGCCCGGATCACCGTCGTCCTCGACCGCTCGATGCGCCAGACCGTCACCAACTCTGATCCGACGCTCACCTGGACGTCGCCCACCACGACCGTCGAGCCCGTGACCTCGAGGGTCGACGGCACGCCGCCGACCGACGCCGTACAGGTCGACGACACCGCCCACTCCGAACCGGCCGACAGTGGGCCGAACTCGAGGAACGGCGGGTCCCACGAGCAATCGTCGCCGCCGCTGGCGGTGGGGACTCTCGTCGACACCACCTCGACGGCACTCGGCTTCCAGTCGAGGATCGAGATCTGGCGCTGGTCGCCCGTCTGCACCTCGAGACGTACCCGTCCGGCCTCTCCCCCTCCTTCGAGCACCTCGACGCGTCGGAGCTCCTCGACCGTCTCGGACGTACCGTTGCGCGTCACCCGGACCTCGTACCGATGCTCCCCCGCTTCGGGAACCGCAGCGGCCGATGGGAGGCGGGACGAATCGTCGATCGAGCGGTCTTCGGGGGCGCCGACCGCATCCGGTCCTGACTCGGTCGTGTCCGCACCCGGCTCCGTCGTGGACGAGTCTGAGGATCGTCCAGGTCCTCGATCTCCCCGACCGAGTGCATCGGCGACGGCCGAACGGCCGTCGTCCCACACGATGGCGCCGACCGTCCCCGCACAGAACACGACGGCGATCACCACGGCGAGCGGCCGCACGAGTCGTTGGGTCGGGGTGGCGTCGCTCATGGGCGGAGCGATCGTACCGGTGCCGACGGCTGGGCTCGGTACGATCGGCGGACGATGGCATCCAAGAAGCGGACAGACGGGCCGCGCCCGAGTCGCGAGGAGCGACGTCAGCTGCTCCTCGAGGCCGCGGTCGCCGCGATCCGGGAGTTCGGCGCCGGCGCGTCGATGGAGCAGATCGCCAACCGCGGCGGGGTCACGAAGCCGATCCTCTATCGCCACTTCGGCGATCGCGACGGTCTCGTGGGGGCGATCGGCGAGCAGTACGCCGCGATGCTCATCGACCGGCTCGGGGCCACGCTGGGTGCCGACGCACCCGAGGATCTCCTCTGGCACACCATCGACAGCTACCTGGCCTTCCTCGAGGAGGACCCGGAGCTGTACTCGTTCCTCGTCCGCCAAGCGGCGGGCAGCGAAGCCGAGCGGATGAGCTCGCTCATCGATGCGATCGGTCGCCAGGTCGCCGTGGTCATCGGCGACCAGCTCCGCACGGCTGGGCTCGACGCCGGCGGCGCCGAGCCCATGGCCTTCGGCATCGTGGGCATGGTGCACCAAGCGGGCGACTGGTGGATCTCGTCACGCACGATGTCACGCAGCGCTCTGACCACCTACCTCTCCGAGCTGCTCTGGCGGGGCTTCGAGGGGCTGGCGACCGCCGCCGACCGGTCGGGCACGCCCGCCGACACCCCCCTACACTGACCCACGTCGCCGTTGCTCCAGGAGGATCCCGTGTCCAAGTCCGTGCCGCATCCCACTCCGCACAAGCTGCCCGAGTTCGCATCGGTCGAAGACGAGCGCCTCCATCGCAAGCAGCGGCTCGCCGCCACGTTCCGCCTCTTCGGTCGCTTCGGCTTCAACGAAGGCGTCGCCGGCCACGTCACGGCTCGCGATCCGGAGCACCCCGAGCTGTTCTGGGTCAACCCGTTCGGCCTCAGCTTCGACCTGGTGCGGGTCTCCGATCTCATCGCCGTCGACCACAACGGCGTCGTCGTCGAGGGCGATTGGCCGGTCAACCAGGCCGCGTTCGCCATCCACAGCCAGATCCACCAGGCCCGTCCCGATGCGGTTGCCGCCGCCCACACCCACTCGAAAAACGGTCGGGCGTGGTCGACGCTGGGTCGCACGCTCGACCCGATCACCCAGGACGTCTGCGCCTTCTACAACGACCACGCGCTGTTCGACGACTACACCGGCGTCGTGCTCGACGTCGAGGAGGGCAAGCGCATCGCCCACGCCCTCGGCGACAACAAGGCCGCCATCCTTCGGAACCACGGACTGCTGACCGTGGGCGGCTCGGTCGACGAGGCGGCATGGTGGTTCATCTCCATGGAGCGCTCGTGCGAGGTGCAGCTCCTGGCCGAGGCGGCCGGCAAGCCGGTGCTCATCGACGAAGAAGGTGCCCAGCAGGCGTACAGCCAGGTCGGGTCGAACTTCGCCGGTTGGTTCAGCTTCCAGCCGCTCTACGACAAGATCGTCCACGACCAGCCCGACCTCCTGGACTGACGGGTGGCCGACGTCGTCCCCATCAGCGAAGGGGTGCGCTCCGCCCGCGAGGCGTTGCTGGCGCGGCACTTGGACGCCCGCAACCGGGGCGACATCGATGGCCTCATCGCCACGTTCAGCCGGCCGCGCGTCGAGCTCATCCCTTCGGGTCGCGTGCTCGACGGCGCCGACGACGTGCGCTCGTACCTCGAGGACCGCAAACGCGCGTTCCCTGATCTCCACGTCGAGCCCATCGTCCTGCACCACTGCGTCGACAGCGTCGTGGCCGAGTTCTGGATGAGCGGAACCCACCAGGGCACCTTCGACGAGGTCGAGGCCACCGGCCGCCGGTTCAAGATCCGCGGCGTCTCGATCTATGTATTCGACGGCGACCGCATCGGCACGCAGCGGTTGTACTACGACGCCGGCACCGTCGCCCGCCAGCTCGCCTGACCGCACCCCTCCCCGCTGCCGTGGGGCAGGATGCGGGCATGCCCCGCCTCCGTGCAATCCCCCGCGCCGACGCCCATCCGCAGAAGGTCGAGCCGTTCTACGGCCTGCTCTTCGGCGATCGTGATCCCGTGGCCGAGCCGGGCACCGCGACCGGCACGCCCGGCGACTGGTGGACGGTCTTCGCCAACAGCCCCGACGTGTTCGAGCACGCCGTCGCCGGCTTCGGTCTCTACCAGAGCCCGAAGCGCAAGCTGAACCCGCAGCTGCGCGAGCTGGGCCAGACCCGAGCCGGTTGGGCGCGTGGCAGTCAGTTCGTCTTCTCCCAGCACTGCAAGTCGTGCCGAGCCGTGGGCCTGTCAGAGGAGCAGATCGCCGCGATCCCCCACTGGCAGACCGCCGGGTGCTTCTCCCCCGTCGAGCGCGCGGTGCTGGCCTGGACCGACGGGCTGGTCTACGACGGCGGCCGCATCGCCGACGGCGTCTTCGACTCGCTGCGAACCCACCTCGACGACGAGCAGATCCTGGAGCTCACCTACATCACCTGCATGTACGAGATGCACGCCACCATGAGCCGGGCACTGAAGGTCGAGTTCGACGACCGCGACGAGCCGATCGTGGAGGTCGCCCCACCCGAGGGCTTCACCGACATCTACGAAGTCGGCGCGGCGACGACGCTCGACGACGACTGAGCCTCACACTCCAGCGACGAGGGCGGCGACGTGGGAGCGGACAGCAACGTCGTCGACCTCACCATCGTCACCGTCGAGTGCACTGGTCGGTGACAGCGCGAACGACAGCGCGAGCCGGATCAGGATCTCGGCGGCTCGTCGAGCCGAGTCGGGGTCGATGATCGGGTCGCGGCGGTTCGCCAGGGTCGCCAGGTGCTCGGCAGCTGCACGGACCAACGGGGCGCTGTCGACGGTGAGCAGGTGGAGGAGCACGGGATCCCGCCGGGCCACCCCGGCCAGATCGGCGGCTCGGGCGAAGCGTACGCCGGCGGAGAACGCCGCCGTGATCTCCGAGACCACGTCGTCGAGGGGCGCGGCGGCCTCTGCGAGGACGTCCAGCAGTCGTCGACCTTCGTGGGCGAGCGCAGCCGTGAGGAGCCCGTTTCGGTCGCCGTAGCGCCGGTAGATCGTGCTGCGGCCGACGCCGGCAGCCGCAGCGACATCGTCGACCTCGACGCTCGACGGGCCAGCCACCACCAGGGCGGCGGCCGTCACCCGGAGGACGCGGTCGTCCGTGTCGTCGGGCGACTCCTCCGCGGCGAGCCGCTCGAGCAGGACTCCGGGATCGAGGCGGGTGAGCGTCTTCGGCACGGTTCAGGCCGCCGAGTGTGGCGCGGCGATGTGACGCATGCGCTTGATGGACCGCAGGTACGGCCCGCGCGTGAGGCGTGCAGGCATGACCGCGCCCGCGTTCCGCACCGTGAGCTGGATGCCGGCCAGCGTCAGCTCGTCGGCGATGGTCCACGGGATGCCGAACCGCTTCCGGACCACCGGGGGCAGGCCGCCGATGGCGAGCGTGCGCAGGACGGGCGTCATCACCTTGGCGCGGGCCGGTGACATGCCGGGCGCATCGATCTCTTCGTACAACGCGATGTCGACGGCTCGCTCCGCCGTGGGCGTGAGCTCGAGCTCGGTGCGGCAGATGTCGTCGAACCGCGCGGCGAAGGCGGCCTCGTCGGCCGGGACGGACCGATCGCTGACGCCGTATCGGCGATACCAGGTCACCGACTCCTGGTAGAGCTGCTCGCGATGACGAGGCGAGAGTCGCCGGTGGTCCCAGCGGTCGGCGGTCTCGAACATCTCCCAGGTGAAGGTGGCGTGCGCCCACCAGAACGTGTCGGGATCGAGCGCGTGGTAGCGGGCACCAGCGGCATCGGTGCCCTTGATGTCGCGGTGCAGGTCACGGATCTTCGTACCCCGCTGGTCGGCGTCCTCGGCGAAGATCGTCGCCCAGATCTGTGGCACCGAGCGGTTGATGCGGTCCCACGGCTCGGTGAAGAACGCCGAGTGCTCCTCGACCCCACGGCCGAGGTGCGGGTACATCAGCTGGAGGATGCCGGCGCTCAGGCCGCTGAGGGCCGATCGCCAGTCGCCCGCGATCTGCCACAGCAGCGATTCCGGCCCCAGCGGCGCGCCCGCAGCGACGCGGTCGGTCGAAGACGGCACCGCCTCAGCGTGGGACACACGCACACCCTATGTGTCACGGTCCGCCCCCACCGGCAATTCCTACCGAATCACCGTCGGTGACCGATACCGATCCCCAGCGATTTCCGGGGTCAGGGGGCACGGAGGACGGTGGACGACCGTTCGCGCACGGCCAGCGAACCGTTGATCTCGATGCCGGCGGCGGCATGGAGGCCCTCGTCGCTGCTCAGCTCGACCACCCACCGGGACGGGAACAAGCCATCGGGCAGCTGCCAGTCGATGGGCTCGGCGGTGGGGTTGAACAGCAGGAGGAAGCTGTCGTCGGTGATGGGCTCGCCACGGTGGTCGACCGACGGCATCGCGTCGCCGTTGAGGAAGATGCCGATGGCCGCAGCCAGCCCGTCGTGCCAGTCGTCGTGGGTCATGAGCGTGCCGTCGGGCTTGACCCAGCTGATGTCGACGGCGTCGGTGCCGTGGATCTCGCGGCCCTGGAACCACCGTCGCCGGCGGAACACCGGGTGCTCGCGTCGGAGCGCGACCAGGGACCGCGTGAAGGCGAGGAGGTCGCGGTCGACGTCGTCCCAGTCGTACCACGAGATCTCGTTGTCCTGGCAGTAGGCGTTGTTGTTGCCGTGCTGGGTCCGACCCAGCTCGTCACCCCCGAGCAACATCGGGACACCCTGCGAGCAGAACAGCGTGACCAGCAGGTTCTTGTGCTGACGCCGGCGGATGCGACGCAGCTCGGGATCGTCGGTCGGGCCTTCGACCCCGTGGTTCCACGAGCGGTTGTCGTCGGTGCCGTCTCGGTTGCCCTCGCCGTTGGCCTGGTTGTGCTTGTGGTCGTAGGAGACGAGGTCGGCCAGCGTGAAGCCGTCGTGGGCGGTGACGAAGTTGATCGACGCCGACGGACGCCGTGACGACGCCTCGTAGAGGTCGGACGAGCCGGTGAAGCGGTAGCCGAAGTCGCGCAGCGCGGTGTCGTGCTGGTGGAGCCAGTAGTCGCGCACGGTGTCGCGGTACATGCCGTTCCACTCGGACCACATCGGCGGGAAGTTGCCGACCTGGTAGCCCCCCTCCCCCACGTCCCATGGCTCGGCGATGAGCTTCACCTGGCTCACGACGGGGTCCTGCTGGATGAGGTCGAAGAAGGCCGAGAGGCGATCGACCTCGTGGAGCTCGCGAGCAAGGGTCGCGGCGAGATCGAAGCGGAACCCGTCGACGTGCATCTCGGTGACCCAGTAGCGCAGCGAGTCCATGATGAGCTGCAACACGTGCGGATGGCGCATGTTCATCGAGTTCCCGGTACCCGTGTAGTCGCGATACCGGCTGAGGTCGTCCTCCTCGAGGCGGTAGTACGCCGCGTTGTCGATGCCCTTGAAGCTCAACGTCGGCCCGTGCTCGTCACCCTCGGCGGTGTGGTTGTAGACGACGTCGAGGATGACCTCGATGCCGGCGTCGTGCATCGACTTCACGAGGTGGCGGAACTCCTGCACCTGCTCGCCCGTGTCGCCCCAGGCGGCGTAGGCGTTGTGCGGCGCGAGGAAGCCGATGGAGTTGTAGCCCCAGTAGTTGGTCAGGCCCTTGTCGACCAGCCAGTGGTCGTGCACGAACTGGTGCGTCGGAAGTAGCTCGACCGCGGTGATGCCGAGCTTCTGGAGGTGCCGGATGGACGCCGGGTGGGCCAGGCCCGCATAGGTGCCACGGAGCTCCTCGGGCACACCCGGCAGGCGCTGGGTGAAGCCCTTGACGTGTACCTCGTAGATGATGGTCTCCTCGAGCGGGATCCCCGGTGCGTGGTCGTTGCCCCAGTCGAAGAACGGGTTGACCACGACCGACTTCGGAACGTGCGGCGCACTGTCGCAGGCGTCGGGCTCCGTCGGGTCTTCCAGATCGTGCGAGAAGCATGCCGCGTCCCAGTCGACGGCGCCGGTCACCGCCTTGGCATACGGGTCGAGGAGGAGCTTCGTCGGATTGCAGCGATGTCCCTCGTCGGGCGCCCACGGTCCGTGCACGCGCCACCCGTAGGCCTGTCCGGGGACGACCCCGGGGAGGTAGGCGTGCCAGCAGTGGGCGTCGACCTCGGTGACCTCGAGGCGGGTCTCTGCGCCGTCGGGCGCGAAGAGGCAGAGCTCGACCCGTTCGGCGATCTCGGAGAAGAGGCTGAAGTTGGTGCCGGCGCCGTCGAACGTGGCGCCCAGCGGCGAGGCCCGACCGGGCCAGACATCTGCCATGGGGCTGCGACGCTAGTGGCGTCGTGACGACGCCCGGCCACCCGACCGGGCGCGGAGCATCAGCCGGCGTCGATGTCGCAGTTCGCGTCGAGCCAGGCCTCGATCTCGGTCGACGCCGCCTCGAAGTCCGAGCCTTCGAGCACCTCGCCGGCCTTCTCGAACGCGGCCATCGCCTCCGGGTCGATGTTGGCCGGGTCGGAGAAGTCCAGGGTCAGCCCGTCGAGCTCGCTGGCCAGCTCGTCGAACGCGTCGGCCATCGTCCGGAAGGCGTCCTCGATGTCGGAGGGCGCGGCATCGGCGACCTCGCCGAACTCCTCGGCGAGGGGTTCGTAGATCTTGCTGAAGTCGATCTCGCCACCCTCCGAGAAAGCGGCCGACGGATCGAAGGCGTCGTCGAAGCCGGTGCCGGCGAACTGGCCGAGGAAGGAGCACTTGCCGCCCAGGTTGGCGCCGATGGCGTCCTCGGCGTCGTCCTCGGCATCGCTCTCGGATCGGCGGTCGCCGCCAGCGTCGGTCGAGGTGTCGTCGTCGTCCGAACCGCAACCGGCGGCCACGAGGGCGAGCGACACCGCCAGGCAGAGCAGCAGGAATCGCAGTGGGCGGGTCGTCATCGGAGGCCTCCTCAGGCAGCGAACGGACGCCTCACCATCCGTGCGCCCGCAACGCGACGCTACACCGGTCGGTTCGGGGAGGTCGGCGATCCGATGGGTCGGTCAGGCCGGCCAGAACGGGGTCTTGACGACCTGCGCGGCGACCTCGGAGCCCCGCACGTCGACGACGACGTCGGCGCCCTCGTCGACCTCGGGTGGGAGGAAGGCCAGAGCGATCCCGGTCTCGAGCATCGGCGAGAAGTTGCCGCTGGTGACCTCGCCCACCACGGCACCGTCGATGAGCACCGGGTTCCCGTGGCGAGGCGGCCGACGACCCTCGCAGCGCAGGCCGCGGAGCCGCCGGGAGACGCCGGCGGCTCGCTCGGCGGCGAGGGCGTCCTTGCCGCGGAACTCGGTGTCCCACCGGACCACCCAGCCGAGTCCGGCCTGCAGCGGCGTGATCCCTCGCCCCAGCTCGTTGCCGTGCAGCGGGAGGCCGGCTTCGAGCCGCAGGGTGTCGCGGGCGCCCAGCCCGGCCGGTACGACGCCGGTCTCGATGACGGCGAGCCAGAACGACATGGCGACCTCGACGGGCACGGCGCACTCGACGCCGTCCTCGCCCGTGTAGCCGGTGCCGGCGACGATGCAGTCGACGCCCTCCCACTCGAAGTGGGCGACGCCGAAGCGGGCCACCGCGGCAGCATCGGGGACCACGGTGGCCAGGTGCTCGCGAGCTGTCGGCCCTTGGATCGCGATCACGGCCCGGGTGTCGGTGACGTCGTCGCCGCCGATGGCCTCGCGTACGCCGGCGGTGTTCGAGGCGTTGGGCATGACGTCGAAGCGCTCGTCGTCGACCCACCACACGATGATGTCGTCGAGGACCGAGGCATCATCGCCGTCGAGCAGATGCGTGTACTGCGCCCGCCCGGGGGCGATGCGGTGGAGATCGTTGGTGAGGGTGTTCTGCAGACGGTCGAAGGCGCTCGGGCCGGTGACTCGCACCGTGCCGAGGTGCGAGACGTCGAAGGCCACCGCGCCCGTCCGACAGGCCTTGTGCTCGGCCACCGTGCCGTCTCCGTAGGCCAGGGGCATCTCCCAACCGCCGAAGGGAACGAGCTTGGCGCCCAGCGAGCGATGGGCGGCATCGAGCGGTGACGACTTCATCCGGGAAGCCTGGCAGATGTGTCGCGGTCGTCCGAGATGATGGGGACTGGCGTCAGCCCTGCGCGACGTCGGCGACGTCGGGGGTCGGGGCCGAGCTGCCCACGTGGAGCTCGGCCACGGCGGCGCGCAGCTCTTCGACGAGTCCGTCCATCGGGAGCAGGTTCAGCACGCCCTGACCCTGGTAGCGGTTGACGACATCGACGAGCTCGCCCTCGCGGACCAGCACGGCGCTGGTCCCGCTGATCACCAGATGGGCGGATGCGACGTCTTCGCCGAGGCGCTCGCGGAGGTACTCGAATGCATCGCGGATGGATTCGAGACGGATCCCGGCATCGAGCAGCCGCTTGATGACCTTCAGCTCGAGCAGGTCCTTGTAGCTGTAGCGCCGGCGGGTGCCGGAGCCGCTGGCGTCGGCCAGCGACGGGCGGATCAGGTCGGTGCGGGCCCAGTAGTCGAGCTGGCGGTAGGTGATGCCGACGATCTCGGCCGCGCGCTTGCCGGAGAAGCCGTGGACGAAGCCGTCGTCCGAACCGGTGGAGTCCTTCGTTGCCTGTGCCATGCCGTGCCCCTCGTCGCCGCCTGCCGTCTCCGTGGTGGTACCAACGCGCGACAGCGGCGAAATTACGCGCGTGTGGTGCTGAGGATGCTACGGCTGCGCGCGGAGAGCGTCAACGGGGTCTTCTAGGAGACACCGACCTCGTCGCGCAGCGCCTGGATCTGCATTGCGGTGCCGATGACGATGAGCACCTCGCCGGCGTTGATGAGGGTGTCGGGCGGCGGGTTGGTGTGGAACGTCCCCACCTCGCTGCGCATGGCCAGCACGAGCGCTCCCGTGCGGTCGCGGAGATGGGCGTCGCGCAGACTGTGGCCGACCAGCGAAGACCGAGCGTCCACCACGATCTCGGCCAGCCGGAACTCGAGGCCGCCGTCGCGCATCACCACGTCGAGGAAGTCGGCCACGGAGGGCTGCAGGATCATGGCCGCGATGCGCTCGCCCCCGATGTACTGCGGGTTCACGACGCGATTCGCGCCGGCCTGGGTCAGTTTGGCCTCGGCGGACTCGACCCGGGCACGGGCCACGATGAACAGATCGGGCCGAGCCGACCGGCCCGATAGGGTGACGTAGAGGTTGGCGGCGTCGCTGTCGAGGGCGGCGACGAGCGCGCTGGCCGTGCTGAGCGAGGCCGCCTGGAGGGTGGCGTCGTCGGTGGCATCACCCTCGACGAAGGGGAGCTCGAGCGACACCAGACGGTCGGCGTCGTTGTCGATGATGACGACGTCGCGCCCACTGGCCGCGATGTCGTTGGCGATGGTGCGCCCGACGCGCCCCCATCCGCAGACGATGACGTGGCCCTGCATTCCGGCGATGGTGCGTTCCATGCGGCGTCTCCACAACTGGTCGGTCAGGCGGCCCTCGACGAGCGTCTCGAGGAGGACGCCGAGGGTGTAGAAGGCGGTGCCGACACCGCCGAGGATGATGAAGATCGTGAACAACCGATACGGCGTCGAGCCTTCGTCGTAGCCGACCTCGCGGTAGCCGACGGTCGAGATGGTGACGACGGTCTGGTAGATCGCGTCGACCGCAGAGAGCCCGAGCATCAGGTAGCCGACGAACCCGACGACCGTGATCGAGATCAGCAGCACCAACCCGCGCTGCACGCGCCGCGTGGCCAGACCGGGATCGACGCGGTGGCCCAGATGATGGCGACCGGTCGGCCGATCAGGTAGCACTCGGGGATCGGCCTACGACGCGAAGTCCTCGGGGTTCACCTGATCGATGAACTCGCGGAACTCCTCGACGACCTCGTCGGCGTCGCGACCTTCGTCGTCCTCGTCATCCGGGGTGTCGAGGTAGCCGACCTCGGCGAGGACGGCCTCCTCGGCGTACAGCGGTGTGCCGACGCGGACGGCGATGGCCATCGCATCGCTGGGCCGAGCGGACACGACATGGGTCTGGTCGCCGGCGGTGAGGACGATGTCGGCGTAGAAGATGTCGTCTCGCAGGGCCGAGATCACGATGCGGTCGATGTGAGCGCCGAGCTCGTCGACCAGCGTGGTGATGAGGTCGTGGGTCATCGGCCGGCGGGTCTCGACGCCGTCGAGCGCGAACGCGATGGCCTGGGCCTCGGGGCCGCCGATCATGATGGCCAGGAGGCGCCGATCGCCCTCCTGCTCCCGGAGCAGCAGCACCGGGGTGTTGGAGGGCATGTCGACGCGGACTCCGACCAGCTCCAGCTCAACCGTCATGGAGGCCCACCCTACCGCCGCTCCATGGTGGTTCGCGGCGCCGGACGACGTCGGATCCGGGCGGATCGGAGACGTCGACGTCAGGGCAGCGTGTCGCTGAGCGCGCTGCGCAGCAGCGCGGCGTGGAGCGCCTCGCCGGCTTCGCCGAGTGAGCCGACCATGGCGACGGCACGGGCGCGGGCCTCGGGGTTGCGCTGCTTGAGCAGTGGCATGACCAGCTGCTCGAAGACCCCGGCCTCGCGTTCGGCGGCGATCTTGTACATCCGCAGATGACGGACCTCGACGCCGTGCTCGAGGAAGCTGCGGCACGCCTCGGCGACGACGAGGGCATCGGCCTCGAAGTACGCGTCCGGGCCGATGCGGCGCGACTCGATCATCGAGAAGCTCTCGAGATCGCGGACTGCAGCGACCGGGATACCGGCCCGCTCGGCGAGCTCCTCGGCCGTCAGCGAGGTCGACGACGGACCGACCCTCAGGGCATCGTCGGCGGGCGGTCCCTCGTGGCGGGGAGCGTCGACCCGCGGGGCCGCCTCCATCGCGACGTCGGCCGCGGGAGCCGGTGCATCGGTCGGGGCGACCCCCGTGGCCTGCTCGCCGTGGGTCAGGACCTCGACCGCCGAGGACGCCGCGAGGAAGGCGGCGGCGTGGCGAGCATCGGTCGGCGTGTCGTCGAGTGCGGCAGCGGGAGCTGCTCCGGCCGCTTCGGGCTCGTTCGCAGGTGCCTGTCGTTCGGGATCGGCCCCGCCCGGCAGGTCGGCGGCCAGCGGGGTCTGGTGGTCGGCGACCGGGGCGGTGCCCGTGGCGTCCCACTCGTCGAGACGCTCGCGGATGACCTTCAGCGGGAGGAAGTTGTCGCGCTGCTGGGCCAGGATCCAGACGAGGCGCTCGATGTCGTGGTCGTAGAACTTGCGATAGCCCGACGGCGTGCGCTCCGGGTCGAGCAGGCCTTGTGACTCGAGGAATCGGATCTTGGAGATGGTGACGTCGGGGAAGTCCTCCTGGACCTGCGAGAGGACCTCACCGATCGACAGATGTGCGCGCTCCCCCATCGCCCGACTCAGCCGCCGCCGTGCAGGAAGACGAGCTTGAACGAGCCGATCTGCAGCTCGTCGCCGTCGCGCAGTGGAGCCTCGTCGACCCGGTTCCGGTTCAGGTAGGTGCCGTTGAGCGAACCCGCGTCGCGGACGACGTAGTCGGCACCCGCTCGCTGGATCTCGACGTGGCGCCGGGACACCGTGACGTCGTCGAGGAAGATGTCGCTCTCGGGATGACGGCCGGCGGTGGTGACCTCGGCATCGAGGACGTAGCGGCTGCCGGCGTTGCGGCCACGCTTGACGACCAGTGCACCGACGCCCGACGGCAGCTCGTTGAGATCGACGCCGACCTCGTCGGCGCCCTCGAGCGCGGGATCGGCATGGAAGGTGATGGTGCTGTCCTCGCCCGAGCGGTGCTCGAGCGCGCCACCGCAGGACGAGCAGAAGTTCGACCCCAGCGGATTGCCGTGGCCGCAGCGGTTGCAGAAGACCTGGGAGGCCACTGCGTCAGCCGTCGATCAGGGCGCGGTAGCCGGCGGCGTCGAGCAGGTCGGCGCCGTCGTCGTCGGGTTCGATCACGAAGAGCCAACCATCGCCGTACGGGTCCTCGTTGAGGCGCTCCGGGGCATCGGCGAGCTCGGCATTGACCTCGACGATGGTGCCGCTGACGGGGGCGTAGATGTCGGACACGGACTTGGTCGACTCGACCTCGGCGACCGAATCGCCGGCCTTGACCGCGGATCCGACCTCGGGGAGATCGACGTAGACGACGTCGCCGAGCGCGTCCTGGGCGTAATCGGTGATGCCGACGTGGACCCGCGCACCCTCGGTGCGCAGCCATTCGTGGTCGGACGAGTACCGGAGGTCGTCGGGCCCGTTCATGCACGCGGAGGCTACCGGATCATCGAGGCGCCGCAGGTGAACCGCCGCGGCCTCGGGCCGACGTCGATCGCCCCGGCTCAATCGCCGGCGCCGAGTGCCGCTTCCTCACGGTCGGCCCGGCCCAGGCGGAGCGCTTCGCGCCCGAGCGGCAGGTACATGGCCAACGAGTAGTACGACAGGATGATCCCCGGAATCGACGCCGCCCACGCCATCGCGTTGAAGATCTCCGCACCGGTGTTGTCGGTGGAGCCCACGAGGAAGCCCGGGAAGGCACCCATCAGCAGGAAGGTCGCCGTCTTGCCGATCCACGTGACGTCGATGCGGCGCGCGCCGAGGCCCGCGAGCACGAGTGTGGCGATGGCGATGGCGACCTCGCGGACGAGGACCAGGACGGCGATCCACCAAGGCACAGCACCCTCGATGAGGATCGAACCCACGCCGACGAAGAAGAGCAGCCGGTCGGCGACCGGGTCGAGGATCTTGCCGACGTTGGAGACCTGGTTCAGGCGGCGGGCCAGGTACCCGTCGACCCAGTCGGTGGCGCCGATCGTCACCAGCACCCAGCCGGCGGTCCAGCGATCGTCCAGACCGAAGAGCAGGTACACGAAGATCGGCAGCGCGGCGAGGCGCACCATCGTGATGATGTTCGGGATCGTGAAGATGCGGTCCTCGTACACGTTGACGGTGTCGTCGGCCGGCAGGTCGGTCGCCATGGCGTCTGAGACTACGGCCGCGGTGACGGTGACACACTGGGCGTCATGGCCACCGTGTTCACCAAGATCATCGAAGGCGAGTTCCCCGGGCGCTTCGTCTGGCGCGACGACCGGTGTGTGTCGTTCCTCTCGATCAACCCCCTCCAGCACGGCCACGCGCTCGTCGTGCCCATCGTCGAGGTCGACCACTGGCTCGATCTCGATCCCGATCTGAACGCCCATCTCATGACGGTCAGCCAGTACGTCGGCCGGGCGCAGCAGGAGGCATTCGATCCGGTGCGGGTCGGCCTGATGATCGCCGGGCTCGAGGTGCCCCACGTCCACCTCCACGTCGTCCCCATCCGAGGCGTCCACGACCTCGACTTCGCCAATGCGGCGAAAAACCCCGATCCGGCCGACCTCGATGCCGCCCAGGCCGATCTGCTCACGGCCCTCCGCGGCCAGGGCCACGATCCCGGCGTCTGACGACCACCGAGCCCGGCGCTAGAGGTCGAGCGTGGCGTCGACCTCGGCCCGCTCGATGAGCTGCGCACCGTTGTTGCGGACGTTGTTCACCTCGGTCGACACCGGGGTGACCACGAGCAGATCGTCGGCTGCGGGGACGAGGAGCTGCGACAGCGCTTCGAGGTCGTGGTTGTCGCGGTCCAGCCAGGTGGTCCAGGCCGACTCGGGCAGGATCACGGGCATCCGGTCGTGGATCGGCGCCATGGTGTCGTTGGGCGAGGTGGTGATGATGGTGCAGGACCGCAGCGGTTCCTGCTGCTTGTCGGGGCCCCGCCACACCGACCACAGACCGGCGAACGCGACGGGCTGACCGTCGGCCCGGGTGATGTACATCGGCTGCTTGGCGATCTTCCTGCCGCCGATCTCGACGGTGTGCTCGAGCTTCTTCCACTCGTAGAAGCCGTCGGCCGGGATCAGGCAGCGCCGCTTCGAGAAGGACGGCTTGTAGGCGTTCTTCTCGGCGAGGGTCTCGGCCCGGGCGTTGATCATCCGGGAGCCGATCTTGGCCTCCTTGGCCCACGACGGGATGAGCCCCCAGAAGAACGCGTCGAGGTG
This sequence comes from Acidimicrobiales bacterium, assembly GCA_041618235.1. GTDB lineage: Bacteria > Actinomycetota > Acidimicrobiia > Acidimicrobiales > Salinilacustritrichaceae > Salinilacustrithrix. The sequence continues at coordinate 15,959 of JBFJNI010000007.1, read as the reverse complement.
CCGGCGGGGCGGCTCGTCGGGTGCCGTGTCCTCGACCACCGCGTAGATGTCCTGGGTGGGCGCGACGTTGTAGTTGGGTTCGAGCACCGCCTCGGCGACGGCGTCGACCCCGAAGTACGCGGCCAGCTCATCGGGAGTGGACGAGGAGACGAAGCGTCCGCACATGCCGGCGACGGTAGCGGGCGCCGCCGTCGACGACGACGGGTCGGGATAGCCTGGCGACAGACCTCTGGAGGACCGATGACCGATCGGAAGCCGCCCGGCGTCAGCTGGCAGACCTGGATCGACCGTCAGATCGAAGACGCCCAGTCGCGTGGCGAGTTCGACGGTCTCGACGGGCTGGGAAAGCCACTGGCCGACGTCGATCGACCGCGCGACGAGCTGTGGTGGATACGCGAGAAGCTCAAGCGCGAGCAGGTCGAGCACCTCCCTCCGACGCTGAAGATCCTCAAGGACCGTGATGTCGCGATCGCCCAGGCGGTTGCGGCCCTCACCGAGGACGAGGCCCGCTCGATCCTCGAGGCGATGAACGTCCGCATCCGGTACGAGAACGCCCACGTGGTGATCGGACCCCCGTCGACGGCGGTACCCATCGACGTCGAGGCCGTGCTCACCCGCCGCCGTTCCGCGCGCGGCCCGGATCCTGAGCCCGACGACGACACCACGTTCGTCCAGGCGGGCACGACTCCGCGTCGCGCTCGCCGGCGACGCTGGTCCAGGGAGACGCGCGATCGCTCGGCCTGACACGCTGAACGCCATGAGCACCCTCGATGTCGTCCTGTTCGGCCCCACCGGCGTCACCGGGCGCGAGGTGGCCCGCCACCTGGCGCGACGCGCGCCGCAGCTCGGTCTGACGTGGGGTGTCGCCGGACGCAACCGCGAACGCATCGACGAGGTCCTCCGGCTGATGCCCGGCCAGCCCGACGAGATCCTCCACGCCGACGTCGAGGATCAGGCCTCGATCGACGCAATGGTCGAGTCGGCCACGGTCATCGCCAACCTGGTCGGCCCCTATGCCCGCTACGGCGAGCCGGTGTACTCGGCCTGCGCTCGCACCGGCACCCACGAGCTCGACCTCACCGGCGAGACCGACTGGGTCCGGACCATGATCGACCGCTACGACGACGCCGCCACCGAGTCGGGCGCGCGCATCGTGCCGACCGCCGGCTTCGAGGCGCTGCCCTTCGACCTCGCGACGCTGCTGGCCGCTCACACGCTGCACGAGCGCACCGGCGAGCAGGTGGTCGAGGTCGACATCGCCGTCTCGATGCGCTCAACCGCCACGATGTCGGGCATGAGTGACGCCGTCTCCGGGGGCACGTACACCAGCGGCATCGAGGCCATCCGACGTGGCCCCGGCGAGGGCTTCTCGGATCCCTACGTCCTGGACCCGGCCACGTCGACCGCATCCGGTCGCTACGACCTGCGGCCACGGAAGCACCCGGCCACCAAGCAGTGGTTGGCCCCGATGTTCCCGTCGCCGTTCCTGAACCCCGCAGTGGTACACCGCTCAGCCGCGCTGCTCCGTGACTCCGACGACAAGATCTTCGCCCCGGACTTCCACTACCGCGAGGGGACGGTCACCGAGTCCATGGCCCCGAAGCCGATGGCCGCCGGAGCGGCCATCTCGCTGTCGCTGATGTCCGCCGGGATGGGGGCGATGGGCAAGCTGCCCGACCGCGTCCGCGGTCCGATCGCCGACTGGCTCACGAGGGTGGGGCCGAAGGCCGGCGACGGTCCGCCGCCGGAGAAGCTCGATCTCTGGACCTACCAGCTCGATGTCCGGGCAACCGATGCGCGGGGCGGCACGCAGGACGTGGTCGCCGAGGCCGACGGCCACCCGGGCTACAAGTCCACGGCGACCATGGTCGGAGAGGCCGCCCTCGCGCTGGCCGACCCGAAGTCGGGCGTCCCCGACGGCGCCGGGTTCCTCACGCCGGCCACCGCGCTGGGCCTGGGCGTCATCGACCGCATGACCGAGGCCGGAATCCGGTTCGAGGTGCGCTGAGCGGCGGGTCAGGACGGTGGTCCCTTCCGCCGCCGACCGATCGACGCGATCACCTCGCCGACGCGATGGGCGAGATGATCCAAGCCCGAGGGCTCACCGAGTGGGCCCGAGAGGTGGGAGGCATCGGGCATGCCCTCGAACGCGTCCTTGTCGATCTTCAGATCGATCTGATCGTTGTCGATCGCGGCCACGGCGCTGATGGGCAGCACCTTGCGGTGCCGGAACCCCGGGAGTCCGCCCTCGACCACGACGCCGACGAGGCTGTCGCCGTCGGCGATGAAGCCGAGAACGTGTCCGACGACGTGCTCGTCGAGCGACACGACCTCGCTCGACCGACGGATCTCACACTCACCCTTGGGAATCCGGTCGTACCGCACGGTCACGTGATCATCGAGGTAGGTGACGCTGTCCGCCGAGCCCCAGTACGGCAGGGCGATGACGTCCTCGGTCCCGAGATCCCACCCTTCACCCACCTCGATGGGCTCGCCCAGGCGCACGTACTCGGAGTGGGAGACGCGGTCGAGTTGACGCAGATGCTCCGTATCCATGGCCACGATGATCGTGTCGCCTTCGACCGAGACCCGCGAGATGGGAACGAGCCGCGCCTGCTGATGCTCACGATGCGGTTCGACCACGACGTGGGTGACGGCCATCTCGTGCGGATCAACGATGATGTCCCCGAGCTCCCCGAAGGGGCCGTCGGTGGCATTGACGGGCTGTCCGAGCCTGAGCTTCATGGCCGGTTCTGTCCTCGGGTCGGGATCGGCGGCTTCAGGGATTGCGGTCGTCCCCTGATTCTGCCCCATTCGTCACGGCCGGTACTGCTGGATGCCGTCGGTCCAGCGCGTCCTGCAGGCCCGATCAGTTGTTACGGTGGGGACGTTCGCCTGGGGAGGCAACGCACCGTTCTGCGGTGCCCACGGGGTGTATGACGATGAAGTTCCTGGTCGGCACGGCCGTGACGTGCGCGGTCGTGGTCGCCGCGTGCTCCTCGGGTACGGAGCCCGCAACTCCGGACGAGACCACCACGACGATCGACGCCGCATCGGTGGACGACGTCGAGACGCTCAACGACTATGTCGCCGAGGCGGCCGCGTTCGACCAGGTGGGGGCCGACGCCCAGTTCCCCGCCGATCTCGAGTTCGCGGCCGGCGGCGCCCCCGGGTACTCGCGCTACGTCTTCCGCGACAACGGTGAGGCGGTGGTACCGACCCTCGTCGAGGGCCCGGTCGGCAACCAGACCAGATGTCTGAGCACCGCACTCCCCTGCTCGATGGACGAGCTCGTGGCCCTGCATGCCGGCGGCGCCCCGATCCCCGCCGAACTCGAGATGACCGCCGCCGAGCTGGACGAACTGGTCGACCAGCTCCAGCAGCTGCGGGCGTTCGCCACGGCCCACGAGGACGTGAACTCCGCCTGCGCTGATGGCTTCGTCTCGGACCGCATCCAGACCGCCAACATGGGATCGCACTTCTACCGGGTCGACTGGATCGGCGACGGTTTCGACCCGTCCCGCCCCGAGATCCTCCTCTATGCACGCGCCGACGGTCAGCTCCCGAACGGGCCGGTCGGGCAGTGTCGCGACGGACGCTGGACCGGCGAACCGATGAAGCTCGTCGGCACGTCGTTCATCATCCCGCCGCAGGTCATCGGCGATGCTCATCCCGAGACCTTCGCCGGCCCACTCGACAACTGGCACATCCACTACAACCTCTGTCGCGGCGCCGCGGAGGGCCGTGACACGTTCCTCCCCCGGAGCGAGTGCCTGGCGAGTGGCGGCAACTTCTCCGATGCACTCGGCTGGATGTTGCACGCCTGGGTCGCGCCCGAGCACGACAATCAGCTCGGCGTCTTCGGCATGTGGAACGGCACGATCGCCCCCGTGCTCGACGGCGATGCGATCCTCGACTCCCGTCTCGTCCGAGGGAGTGACTTCCCACCGGGCGCACGCCAGTCGCTGATCTCGGACTTCCTCTTCGGGGGCGACCTCACCGTGAGGCCCGGCCAGTCGCTGTTCTTCAACAACGTCGACTCCGTCCCCCACACGGTCACCGGCGGAACGCCCACCTCGCCGGATCGCGACGCGTTCGACTCCGGCGTCCTCGCCCCGGGCAGCAACTACGCCGTGGTCTTCGACGACCCGGGCACCTACTCGTTGTTCTGCAACCTCCATCCGGACATGGTCGCCACGGTCAGAGTCGAGGGCTGACGCGACGAGCGCCGGCCCATGGGCCGGCGCTCTGCGTGTTCCACGTCGGGCTGGGGAGATTCGAACTCCCGACCTCTTGACCCCCAGTCAAGCGCGCTAACCAAGCTGCGCCACAGCCCGTGGGAGGAGCCAATCTAGCCGCGCCCTTCTCCCGTCCCGCGAATCGGTTGCCCCGAATTCCGGCAAACCAGACGACCCGCTCGGGCGTTGGTTGTTGCATGATGCGGGAGCCGGTGATGACGGGGTCGACGATCCCGACGAAGCGGCGTCGTCCCCTGGGGAGGGCCGGGTTGAGATCGAGCGAGGAGTCGTTGGCCATCGCCGTGCGGCCCGGCCTCGACGAGGTGTGCCGGGCGCAGCATCCGCGGCTGGTCGGGATGATCGGTCTGTACTGCGGTGACCGCCATCTGGCGGAGGAGCTGGCCCAGGAGGCCCTCGTGCGCCTCTGCCGGAATTGGGATCGGTTCGACGCCGATGACGATGCGGAGCGCTGGTTGACGAGGGTCGCGTTCAACCTGGCCAAGTCGTCGTTCCGCACGACATCGACCCGCCGGCGGATCGTCGCCCGCTACGGACCCACCATGGGCTCGAGCCCAGACGGTGCCGACTCCACTGACGCCCTCGCCGTCCGGGCCGCCGTCGCCGCGTTGCCCGAACGTCAACGCCGGGCCATCATCCTGCGCTACTTCGCCGACCTCTCGGTGGCCGACACCGCAGTCGCGATGGCGTGCCCCGAGGGCACGGTCAAGACGCTCACGTTCGCCGCGATGGCGTCGCTGCGTCGAGCCGGACTGGAGGTGTCGGAATGACAGACATCCGAACGCTCTTGCACGAAGCAGCCCCCCGAACAGCCGTGGAGCTCGACCTCGAGGAACTCCGGCGGCAGGCCGGACGACACTCGCTGCGCCGCGTCGCGTCGTGGCTGGCTGCCGGGCTGGCCGTGCTCGCGATCGCGGTCCCAACCGGCCAGACGATCCTGAGTCCCGCAGACCACGGCCCGGCCGGCCTCGATGTGCGCCAGGTGGACGGTGGAGATCTCGGCGAGGACGGGACACGGCGCGGAGACACGGAGGCCTCCTCGCCAACATCGATCGATGACGACCCGACCCATGGATCCGTAATCGCCGGGGAGGTCGCGGGGCCGATCGAGCGCCTCGGGATGCCGAGCCCGGATCGGGCCATCGTGGACACAACGTCGACGACAACGAGCGCAGCCACCACGACGGCACCCCCCGACATGTCGGCCTGGTGGGCTCCCGATCCCGAGTATCCCGCTCGCAGCGGGTGCTCGGTCGACGATGCCGGGCTCGCTCCCCGGCGCGAGCGACGGTGTCAGTTCACCGCGACCGTGGCCGGCGGTGCATCCGTGGACCCTGAGCACAGCTCGGTGCCATCGACGCAGACCGCCGACCAGGTCCGGGTGACCGTGCGCCGACCGAACGGCGAGGTCATGGAGTGGAGCGGAACGAGGTCCTACGGCGTCGGCGACGCGCAGGTCTTCTTCGGATGTGACGTGTTCATCGAGCCCGGTGACCGGGTCGAGGTCGCCATCGTCGCCGGCGACGACCCGGCGAGAACCACGGTCCACGCCGGCGAGGGGCACACGTCGTGTTGAGGATCGGCGGCCGACGTCAGACGAAGCGCTCGCCCACCCAACCGAGCAGCTGGACGAGGCGCCAGGTCAGGTAGATGACCACGAACGCCAGCATCAGCTTGAAGTGCCATGGCACCGTCGGTGCTGGCTCGGCACCTGCGGCTTCGGCGACGTGGTGGCCGTCGGGACAGTCGCCGGTCTCGGTGAGCGTGTTCGGGTTGTAGAAGCGGTCGCACTCGGGGCAGAACGGCACGTCAGCTCCCGAGCGTGGCCGTGACTCGTGATGGGACGGGCCGGCCCACCAACCGGCTGACGGTGGTCGCGGCAGCGACGAGCGCCTCGAGGTCGATGCCGGTGTCGACGCCGAGGTTGTCGCACAGGTGCACGAGGTCCTCGGTGGCCAGGTTGCCGCCGGCGCCCCTGGCGAAGGGTGAACCGCCCAGACCACCGACCGCGGTGTCGAAGCGGCGCACGCCCAGGAGGAGCGCGGCGAACGCGTTGGTGAGCGCGGTGCCACGCGTGTCGTGGAGGTGGAGGCGCACGTCGGAGCCGACGGCCGTGACGACGTCGGCGATGCGCTCGGGCGTGGCGATCCCGGTGGTGTCGGCGAGGGTCACGTGCGTCGAGCCAGCGAGTTGGACGCGCTCGACCATGGCGGCAACGTCGAACGGCCCGATGTTCTCGTCGTACGGCGAACCGAACGCGCACGAGATCACGGTGTCGACGGGGCGGGTGCCGGCGGCCGCCACGATGGCATCGAGTGCGGCGACGGACTCAGCGGTGGTGCGCTTCACGTTGGCCTGTGAATACGCCTCGGAGGCCGACACGGTGACGGTGAGCGCGTCGGCGCCGGCCTCGACGGCCAGTTCGGCACCGCGCAGGTTCGGCACCAGCGCCCAGCGGGTGACGCCGTTGCGAGGCACGACGTCGGCGAAGACCTCGTCGGCGCCGGCCATGGCCGGTACGGCCTTGGGCGAGACGAACGCAGCGATCTCGATGTCGATCACGCCCGACGCGATGAGCTGCTCGACGAGAGCGACCCGATCGGCCACCGACACTGGATCCTCGGGCTGCAGCCCGTCGCGCGGACCGACCTCGCGGACGGAGATCGAGTCAGGGAGGTCCCAGCTCATGCCACGCCCCTCACACCGGAGGGACGCCGTGGCGTCGGTCGGAGAAGTCACGCCGCCGGGTTCCCGCCGCGTCGAACCGGCGCAGCAGCTCGTCGCGCAGCGCTGACGGCGTGACGATGGCGTCGATGACCATCTCGGAGGCCAGGCGCAGGAGGTCGACGTCCTCGGTGTAGATCCGGATCTGCTCGGCCACGAAGGCGTCACGCTCGGCGTCGTCCTCGATGGCGGCGATCTTGTTGGCGAACACGGCGTTGACGGCGGCGTCGGGGCCCATGACCGCGATCTTCGCCGTCGGGAGGGCGAGCGTGGCATCGGGGTCGAAGGCGGGCCCGCACATGGCGTACAGGCCGGCGCCGTAGGCCTTTCGCACCACGACACAGATCTTGGGCACCGTGGCCTCGGTGATGGCCGTCACCATCTTGGCACCGTGGCGGATGATGCCGTGGCGCTCGACCTCGGTGCCGATCATGAACCCCGGGACGTCGGCCAGGAACACCAACGGGATGTTGAATGCATCGCACAGCCACACGAAGCGGGAGGCCTTGTCGGCCGAGTCGACGAACAGCACGCCGCCGAGGTGCGAGGGGTTGTTCGCCACGACGCCGACGGGCTTGCCGTCCATGCGCCCGAGTCCGCAGATGAGCTCTTTGGCGAACAGGGGTTTGTACTCGAAGAAGCTCTCGCCATCGAGGAGTCCGTCGATGAACTCGTACATGTCGAAGGACACCGACTCCTCGACCGGGACGATGTCGTCGTGGAGCACCACCGACGGCGGCACGGGCTCGTAGCGGGGCGGGGCCTCACGCCAGTTCTGCGGGAAGTAGGTGAACCAGGCGCGTGCCTGGTCGAGCGCGTCCTCGTCGTCGTCGGCGAGGGCATCGCCACAACCAGAGACCGTGGCATGCATGCGGGCGCCGCCCATCTCCTCGAGCGTGGTGTGCTCGCCGATCACCTTCTCGGCCATCCGAGGCGAGCCCAGGTACATCGAGGCATTGCCTTCGACCATGAACACGACGTCACAGAAGCTCGGGATGTAGGCGCCGCCGGCCGCGGACGGACCGAAGAGGCAGCAGATCTGCGGCACGCGTCCCGACAGTCGGATCTGGTTGGCGAAGATCCGACCCGCGCCCCGTCGGCCCGGGAACAGCTGGACCTGATCGGTGATGCGGGCACCAGCCGAGTCGACCAGCCAGAAGATGGGAAGATCATGGGCGAGGGCGTACTCGGCCATCCGGATCATCTTCTCGACGGTCCGGGCGCCCCAGGAGCCCGCCTTCACCGTGGGGTCGTTGGCCACGACGCAGACCCGTCGACCCTCGATCGTGCCGGTCCCCGTGACGACACCATCGGCCGGGAGATCGTCGCCGGTGGCGAAGGACGCGGCGTTGGTGAGCAGCCCTTCCTCGACGAACGAGCCGTGGTCGAGCAGCAGGTCGAGCCGGTCTCGCACGAACAGCTTGTTCTGCTTCTCGAGCTTGGCCGCCTGTGTCTCGAGGTTGCCTGCGAGGGCCCGCTCGGTGGCGGCCGCGATCGCCGCGGTCGGGTCGGTCTGCTCCTGCACGCCACGATCTTGCCCGTTTCGCGGACGTGGCGACGAACGTCCGCCCTCAGAGCTCGTGGCGTGCCGCCCGGCGACGCCCGACACGCCGGATGTCCGCCACGACGGGCCGGAGGTCTCGGGCACCGAGCACCGCGTATGAGCGAGCACGGCGGTAGGTCCCGAACCAGTCGCGGAGCGACAGCTCCCCTCGTCGCCACTGTCGGTGTCCGGCCTGCAGGTCAGCTCGCAGGAACACCCAGGTCGCGTCCGATGGCGGCTGCTCGACCACGGGTTCGACAGCCACACCCGTGGCATCCTCGTACCAGGCGCGCAGCAGGTCCACGCCGAGGCGGTCGGCCAGCGCGCTCCGGCCCGTCGGACGGCCGATGTTGGCTTCGATCATGACCAGCCGGCCGTCCCGCTCGTCCCGCTTCGCTTCGAGGTAGGCGAGACCGCGCATGCCCACCGACGTGAAGAACTCGACCGCGAGGTCGCGCAGCTCGGAGTCGATGGCGGCACGACCAGCACATCCACTCCCAGTGGCCTCGGGCCACTGGCGGAGCTTCTGCGAGGTGAACGTGCCCAGATGGGCGCCGTCTTCGCCGAAGACGCTGTTGCTGGTGAACTGCACGGTGACCGGCCCGGGGATCCGCTCCTGGATGATGAACCGCTCGGCATGACGTGTGGCCACCCGGAGGACGTCGTGGAGTCCGGCGAGGTCGGCGACCTCGAAGGCCTTCTCCTGTCCACTGTCCTGCCACCGGTCATCGCGCTCGACCGGCTTCACGAACAGGGGGAACCGAAGTGCGGCGACGAGCGAATCGACGTCGGCGCCGGGCTCGAACGTGACGGACCTCGGGACGTGCAAGCCGGTGCCGGCAGCCAGAGCAGCGAATCGGCTCTTGTCGGCGAGATCGATGAGCACCTCGTGATCCGGCAGGCGGATCTCGAAGTGGCCGAGCTCGTGGCGATGCTCGGAGATCGTCCGGACCGAGGGGTCGCGGCACGGGAGCAACGGAGACCCCGAGGGCAGTCGTGCGGCGAGCGCCTCGAGCGCGACGAGCAGTCCCGGACCGGCGGTCGGGGCTTCGATCATCTCGTCGACGGTTCGGGTGACGGCGCAGTAGTGGCGGCGATCGGCGGCGATGGCGACCACGCGGATGCCGTGCGCGTGCAGGGTGCGGGCCGTCTGGAGACCCACGATCGTGTCGAGGCCGATCAGGACGACCGGAGGTCCGGAACGTCGATTGTTGCCGGTGCGACGCACGCCTGTGCCTTCCTGAGAACCGTCGATGCTCGTCAAGGGTGGCAGATCAGGGCGGAACGAAAGGGGCGAACTGGAACGAGCGAGTCGGTCCGATCGCCCGCCGGGGGCGCCTCAGGTCCTCCGGATCGCCAGGATCGCGGTGTCGTCGGTGACCGGCTCGGTGGCGAAGTCCTTCGCCGCTTCGAGCAGGGTCTTGCAGAGCACGTCGGGCGGTACGTTGGGGTCGCGGCGCAGTGTGTTGGCGATGCGCTCCTCGCCGAAGAACTGGTCGCCGGCGCGGGCCTCGGCGAGCCCGTCGGTGTAGAGCAGGACCAGGTCGCCGGGGTCGAGATCGATCTCCTTCGAGTGGTACGTCGACGAGGCGTCGAGCATCAGCAGCGGGCCGGTGGCACGGAGCGGACGGACCTCCTTCGCGTGCCACAGCCAACCGGCCGGGTGACCGGCCGAGCAGACCCGCAGGGTGCCCGAATCGGTGTCGAAGACGACGACACAGAGCGAGATGAACTCCTCGACGCGCTCGAGCGCCGACATCTGGCTGTTGAGCTCCTCGAGCGCCTGGGCGGGATCCCGGTACTGGCGGAGGAACACCCGCAGGAGGTACTTGGCCTGGAAGGCGGTGATCGACGGTTCGATGCCGTGACCGGTGACGTCGCCGATGACGGCGGCGATGCGGTTGGGCGAGACCCGGAACACGTCGTAGAAGTCGCCGGCCATGAGACCGGTGCCCGCCTCGTAGACGCGCCCCAGCTCGAACCCGGTGAACTCGGGGAGGTCCTCGGGGGCCAGACGGGCCGCCCACTTGCGGGGCGCGAGCTCCTCCTGCGAGAGGACCTCCTGCGCCTTGCGCTCGAGCTGCGTGCGGTCCTCGGCGATGCGGGCCACACGGCGGAAGTCGCGGCTGTAGACGATGGACACGATGACGGGAACGAGCACGAACCCGAACAGCGCCTCGGCCTCGGGAGTGCCGGTGACGGCCACCGCAGCGCTTGCCAGGGCGAGCACGCCGTACAGGACGGCGGCATGGAGCTCCTTGCGGAAGGCGGCCCGGGCGAGGATGGCTTGGTCGGAGGTGCTGCCGTACTCGCTCTCGATGCGATGCCAGCTCTGCTGGTACCGCATCGTGGATCGGGCCCACACCACGGCGGCGGCCACGCAGGCGAGCGCGACGAGCGCCAGGATCGGTTGCTCCATGGTGGGATCAGGCTACCGAAGGTCGAGACGTCGGTCCGTGGCTGGCGCGTGTCAGCCTGGTGAGCAAGTGACGATCCAGGGTCATTTGTCTTACGTTTCGTGTGGTTTCAGTCACGCTTGCGCACTCGGAGCTTCAGCGGCGTCGCGCCGAGATCGAAGGCCTCGCGGAGCGAGCGTTCCAGGTAGCGGACGTAGGTCTTGGGGAGCTCCCGGTTGGCGAAGAGGGTGAACGTCGGGGGATGTGCTGCGCCCTGGAGCGCGTAGAGCACGCGAGCGCCTCCCGGCGCGGGCTGCGCCTGCTGTGCCCGTCGGATGACGTCGTTGACCTGGCGGGTGGGGATGCGCGTCTCGTAGGCCCGGATGGCCGAACCGAGGGCGGGATAGAGCTTGTGGACGCCCTTGCCGGTGAGCGCGGAGATCTCGAGCACCGGTGACTCGCCGATGAAGTGGAGTCGCTCCCCCACCTGGTACTCGACCCGATCGCGCTGCTCGGGGTCGGTGATCTCCCACTTGTTGAGCAGGACGATGACCGGGCAGCCGGCGAGGTCGACCCGCTCGGCCAGTCGCTGGTCCTGCGCCGTGATGCCTTCGTTGGCATCGATGACGAGGATGGCGATGTCGGCGCCGTCGACCGCCTGGAGGGCGCGGACCACCGAGTAGTACTCGGTGCCGTCGTCGACCTTGGAGCGTCGGCGCATGCCGGCGGTGTCGACGAAGCGCAGCATCCCCTCCGACGTCTCGACCACCGTGTCGACCGTGTCGCGGGTGGTGCCCGGCATGTCGTGGACGATGGAGTGCTCGCCACCGGTGAGGCGGTTGAACAACGTCGACTTGCCGACGTTGGGGCGACCCACGATGGCCACGGCGATCTCACCTGAACGTCCGGAGTCCTCTTCCTCGACGACCTCCTCCTCGGGCGGGAGACGCGACACGAGCTCGTCGAGCAGGTCGGCGGAGCCGTTGCCGTGCAGTGCGCTGAGGCCCATCGGCTCGCCGAGGCCGAGGTCCATGAACTCCCAGATGATGTGCTCACGGCGCGAGTCGTCGATCTTGTTGACGATCAGGATCACCGGCTTGGACTTCTTGCGCAGGATCGACGCCGCCATGGCGTCCTCCTCGGTGGTTCCCGTGGTGCCGTCGACGATGAAGAGCACGATGTCGGCGTCGTCCATCGCGGCCTCGGACTGGCGCGACACCTTCTCGTCGAGGGACGAGCCGCCGGGCATCCAGCCGCCGGTGTCGACGACCTCGAACTTGCGGCCGGCCCACTCGACCGGGACGATCTTGCGGTCGCGGGTGACGCCGGGGCGCTCCTCGACGATGGCGGTGCGATGGCCGGCGAGCCGGTTGACGAGGGTCGACTTGCCCACGTTGGGGCGGCCGACGATGGCGATGCGGGTGAGGGACATCAGGGGTTCCGTTCTGGGTGGCGCGTCAGCGCCGCGGTTCGAGGCCGGGTTCGAGTGCGGCCCGGAGGGCGATGCCATCGGTGGGGACGATCTCGACCGGACGGGGCAGGTCGCCGACCGTGGTGCCGTCGAGGAAGACGTCGTCGGACAGGCACACGTCGGGGAGCAGGTAGCGGTGGCCGGCGGGCTCGGCGGCGAGGGTGCGGGCGATGTCTTCGCCGGTCATCAGCCCGGTGACGCCGATGTTGCCACCGAAGAAGCGGTTCTCGACGACGCAGATGCGCACGTCGTCACGACCGAGAAGGTCGATCAGCGGCTGCAGCACCCGAGCGCCGTACGGCGCGGTGAGGACCCCGATGGGGGCGTTGCGGCGCGGGCGGAGCTGGATCTTGTCGGCCGGGTCCGCCCGGTGACGCACCGCCCGGTAGCCCTCGGCCGGCGCACCGTCGACCCACGAGAAGAAGCCGGCCTTCGGGCCGGTGGCCTCGTCGACCGCGCCCGTGAACTCGGCCTCGAACGCTCGAGCCATGCCGATGCCGTCCTCGTGCATGTCGAAGTCGCCGTACACCTCGGCCGGCGGGAAGGGGCGCTCGGACAGGAGGTAGTACTCGTCCGCGGCGTACACGAGCCGGCGACCCAGCGTGGCGAGGAAGACGTCCTGCCAGTCTTCGACACAGTCGACGACAGCGGCGGCCTCGGCGACCGTGTGGAAGCGCATGCGGGGCTCGTCGGAGTGATCGCTGATGCCGAGCGGCACCACGGCGACGGTGGCGAGCTCGGGGTATTCGTCGAGCACCCCGGCCAGCGTGTCGTCGAGGATGGCCCCGTCGTTGATGCCGGGGCAGACCACGACCTGGCCGTGCACGGTGACCCCGTGGTCGAGGAGCGCCCGGAGCCAGCGGAGGCTGGTGGCGCCCCGCCGGTTGCGGAGCATGTCGGCCCGGACGTCGGGATGCGTGGCGTGGATGCTCACGTAGAGCGGGCTGAGGCCCTCGGTGATGACGCGCTCGAGGTCGATCTCGGTGAACCGGGTGAGGGTGGTGAAGTTCCCGTAGAGGAAGCTCAGCCGGTAGTCGTCGTCCTTGAGGTACAGGCTGCGGCGCATGCCCGGCGGGAGCTGGTAGATGAAGCAGAACTCGCAGTGGTTGTCACAGGTCTGGACCTCGTCGAAGATCGCCGAGTCGACGTCGGCGCCCAGCGGCTCGCCCGGCGACTTGTCCACCTCGACCTCGAGTTCGAGACCGCCCCGGCGCACGTCGAAACGCACCTCCGGTTCGTCGACCAGGAGGCGCCACTCGATGACGTCACGCGGCATCACCCCATCGAGGGACACGATCTCGTCTCCGGGGACGAGACCGGCCCGGTCAGCGGGAGACCCGGGCGCGACCGCGATCACGCGGGGCAGGCTCACCGGCGACAGGCTACCGGTGTACCGGCGCTGATCCCCCATGCGGAATCCGTGCCCGAACGAGTCGCCACCGTCGCCTACCTTCCCGGCGGGGTCGGACGGTTCGGGCCGACTCCAGGTGTTCGACCATCGGAGGCGCTGTGGACATCAGCATCGAATCGATCCGCGAGGGCGACGAGGAGCAGCGCAACGACCTGCGCCGCCAGGCGTTCGGCGGCACCGAGCCCTTCGACGCTTCCCTCCCGACCCCTGATCCGGATCGCACCGTCGCGGCCTACGTCGCTGACGGCTTGGTCGCGACGGTCGTCACCCACGGCTTCCACATGTGGTGGGGTGGTCGGTCGGTGCCGTGCGGCGGCGTCTCCGGCGTCGTGGTTCGACCCGAGACCCGGGGCCAGGGCATCGCGAAGGCATTGCTTCGCGAGAGCTTGGACCGGATGTCCGCCCGGGGCGAGGTCATCTCGGCGCTCTACCCCACGACGTCGACCCTGTATCGCAGCATGGGTTTCGAGGTGGGCGGCTACTACCAGTGGCGCCACCTCCCCCTCGACCTGATCCCGACCGGCGCCGACGGCACGCTGTCGTGGCGGCGGGTCGAGTTCGGCGACGCCGCCATTGCCACCGTGTACGAGGCGATGGCCCCGTCGATCGATGGCTTCCTCGCCCCCGGCGAGTTCTGGTGGCGGCGGGTCCCCCGCCTGTGGGCCAACGAGTCGAGCACGAACCGCTACGCCTACGTCGGCAGCCGAGGTGGCGAGGACGTCGCCGCGGTCGTCTACAAGTACAAGCCGTCCGATGACCGCCTCTACGACTTGGTCGCAGACGTGCTCGCCGGCATCGACGGTGACGCCGTCTCTGCGGCACTCGCGTTCCTCGCCGCCAACGGCACCACTGCTGGTCACGTCGAGACGACGCTCCCCACTTCGCTGCTCACTCAGCACGTCCCTCACATGCAGCACACCAAGGCCACCGGCGACTGGCCGTGGATGCTGCGCCTCGTCGATGCGCCCGGCGCCATCGCGGCGCGGGGATTCCCCACCTCGGTGCGGGGGCGGGTCGAGCTGGACATCGTCGACGACGTCATCCCCGCCAACGCCGGCGCCCACGTGCTCGAGGTCGAGGGCGGAACGGCGAGCCTGATCCGAGGAGGTCACGGTCGCGTCCCGGTCACGGCCAGCGATCTCGCCGCCCTCTATGCCGGCGCCGACGTCCGCGCCATCGATTCGGCGGGTCGGCTCGCCGGGGCCTCCCCCTCCGACCTCGACCTGCTGGCCGCCGCCTTCGTGTCGACGCCGGCGATGCCCTTCTTCTTCTGATCGCCGGCGGTTTGGGCCGTCGCCCGACTGCTGCCCGGTGCGGCTGCTGCCCGGTCCGGGACGTGGACGGCGCCGCAACTGCCCGGTCCGGGGTCCGAGATGCAGGTTGGGTGGGAAACGGTCGTGCAGCGACCACTGCTGGCCCAGCCTCGGACGGGCGAGCAGCCGACCCGAGCGACACCGGTCAGGCCGCCACGCGCACGTTGCGGCGAAGCCACGCCCAGAGCAGCCGCTCCCCCGGCCAGAGATCTGGTGCATCGACCTCACGCAACTGCCACCCGAGTGCCACGAGCTCGCCGGCGCGCAACTCGTCGGGAGCCCACCGCCGGGGGTTGTGCTCCAACCGTCCTGCATACTCCAAGCCGACCAGATCGCCTGGCCACGCGACGTCGATGTATCGGTGGCGGTCACCGACACACACCTCGTGCTGGGTCACGAAGTCTCCGAAGTCCAGCTCGGTCAGACGACGCAACAGCCTCGCCTCCGCCGGACTTCCGGGCCGGACGGGTTCGGTCCACGCCGCCAGCGCCGTCCGCAGCAACTGCGTCCCGTGGCGACCGGGTCCCCGGATGATGTCGTCGAGGGTCCGCAGGATCCGGCGGGCTGTGACGCGGTCGGCGGCCAACAACGGGTCGAGGAAGCCGGTGAGCTGTTCGAGATCGCCGAGGCTCGCGAGGTCGACAACGGTTCGAGCCAACGTGGTCACCGGCAGCGGACCGATCATCGCGACATGGGACGACGGGAGCACGGATCGGTGACCGACGACTCCCTCGAGCCGCACCCGGTCGTTCCGGCCGACGGTGAGGTCGACCAACGATGGCGGGACCCGCCCGCTGTGGAAGTACGCGGCCGAGGCGTGCGACACGGCCGAGCGGCTGGGGCCG
>JBFJNI010000006.1:0-64936 GCA_041618235.1 Acidimicrobiales bacterium | reverse complement strand
TGTCGTTCGGCGGGATGATCTTGCCGAAGTACTGCTTGACGATCTCGGGGTGCTCGCGCAGCGCCGTGTCCATGTCGGTGAACAGGACGCCCTGCTGCTCGAGGTCCTCGCGATTCTTGTGGTAGACGACCTCGGACTCGTACTGGGCGGTGACCCCGGCCAAGTACTTGCGCTCGGCCTCGGGGATGCCGAGCTTCTCGTAGGTGTCCTTCACCGAGTCGGGGAGCTCGTCCCACGCGTCGACCTGATGGTCGGTGGGCTTGATGTAATAGAAGATGTCGTCGAAGTAGATCTCGGACATGTCGCCGCCCCAGGAGGGCATCGGCCGCTTGAGGAAGTGGCGGTACGACTTCATCCGGAGGTTGATCATCCAGTCCGGCTCACCCTTCATCCACGACATCTCGCGGATGATGTCCTCGTTCAGGCCCTTCTTGGGCTTGAAGACGTAGTTCTCCTCGTCGGACCAGCCGAGCTTGTACTTGCCGAGATCGAGGTCGGTGACGGCCACGGGTTCCTCCAGGAGGATGGTCGGGCGGGAATCGGGGGATTTCTCCTACGGCGATACTAGTAATTCCCCACCCGGATTCCCACGCTCACGTTCTGGCGAGCGCATCCCGTAGCCAGACGAGGTGGCGTTCGAGCGCCGCATCGGCCCGCGGGGAGTCCCCCACGGTGTTGAGGTAGCCGTGCAGCACGCTGTCGACGGGGTGGTGCGCCGCGTCGACCCCTGCAGCACGGGCCAGCTCGACGAAGCGCTCGCCCTGCGGGGTGAGCCCGTCGCACTCGGCGGTCGTGACCAACAGGCGTGCGAGGCCGGAGAGGTCCGCGCGGGCGGGGATCACCGAGGAAGGCGCATCGGCCGGATCGATGCCGAGGTATCGGCCCAGCATGGCCTGGATGGCCGGTCCGTCGATCCAGATGACCGGCGGACAGTCGGGGTGACAGACCTCGGGATAGGGCCCATGGACCGGGTCGGTGACCGGGTAGGCCAGGAGGACGGCGGCCAGCTGCGCTCCCATCGCCACCGCGGTGCAGGCGGCGAGGTGGGCACCGGCCGACGCTCCGCCGACCGCCACCCGACCGGTGTCGATCCCGTGGGCCTCCCCCGGGCCGACCGCCCAGCGGGCCACGGCAGCCACGTCGTCGAGCGCCGCGGGATGGGTGTGGGTCGGGGCGAGTCGGTAGTCGACCGAGATCACCACCCCCGGCAGGCCGGCCGCGATGAACTGGGCGACCGAGTCGGCCTCGGGCATGTCGAGATCGCCGTACATCCAGCCACCGCCATGGGCCCAGACCAGCGCGGGGAGCGTTGCTGCGTGGGACGCGGCCCGGGGGCGGTAGATGCGGACCGGCACCGGACCGCCGGCACCGTCGATCTCGTGCGCACTGACGTCGACGTCGTCGCGGCGCATCGCCGCCGCGGGTGGGACCGTCTGGACCTCACCCGAGAGCACCTGGGCGAGCGTGGCGTCGAAGAGGTGGGCCACCTGGGCGGCGATGGCGGGGTCGAGGGGCATCAGCTCAGCATGCCCGGCCCGGACGCCTTCCAGACCGGTTGGCTAGACCGGCTGGCCGCCGGCCCAGGCGGAGAAGAGCGCCGCGTAGTGGCCGCCCCGTTCGATGAGCTCGTCGTGGGTGCCGACCTCGGCGAGCGAACCGGCGGCCACGACGGCGACCCGGTCGGCGCGCGCCGCCGTGGTCAGGCGGTGGGCGATGACGATGGTGGTGCGGCCGGACGACAGCTTCTCCATGGCGTCCTCGACCACCGCCTCGGTGCCCGGATCGAGCGACGAGGTGGCCTCGTCGAGCACCAGGATCTCGGGGTCCGCCAGTGCGGCGCGCGCCAGCGAGACCAGCTGCTTCTCGCCGGCCGAGAACCGGCTGCCGCGCTCGCGCACCTCGGTCCGGAGGCCGTCGGGGAGCGAGTCGAACCGGTCGAGGATGCCGATGCTGGCCATGGCGGCCTCGACCTCGGCGTCGGTGGCCCCGGGACGGGCCAGCCGCACGTTGTCGACCAGGGTGCCGTTGAACAGGAACCCCTCCTGGGGGACCACCGCGAGGTGGCGGCGGAGCGAGGCCAGCGTGGCATCGCGGAGGTCGACGCCGCCGATGGTGACCGAGCCCTCGGTGGGGTCGTAGAACCGGGCGATGAGCTTGGCCAGCGTCGACTTGCCCGCGCCGGTGGGCCCGACCAGCGCGATCCGCTCGGCCGGCGCGATGGTGAGGTCGACGCCCGACAGGACCTTGGTGCCGTCGCCGTAGGAGAAGCCCAGACCCGACACGACGATGGCCCCGCCGGTGGGGAGGTCGACGGCGCCGGCACGCTCGGGGACGTCGACGTCGGTGTCGAGCAGCTCGTAGAGCTTCTTGAGGCCGGCGCCGGCCGACTGCACGGTGTTGAACAGCTGGCTGAGCTGCTGGATGGGCTCGAACAGGTTCGACAGCGTCAGCACGAAGAACGTGACGGTGCCGATGCTGAGGTCGCCCTGGTGCACCCACCAACCACCGATGCCGACCGCGGCGGCCGTGGTGCCGGTGCCGGCGATCTCGATGACCGGCAGGTACCAAGCCGAGATCTTCACCGAGCGCATGTGGGCGTCGTAGAGGCGGCGGTTGCCCCGTTCGAAGCGGGTGGACTCGACGTCCTCGCGGGCGAACGCCTGCACGACGCGCACGCCGGAGATGCCCTCCTGGAGGTGCGACAGCGTGTTGCCGATGCCGTCGCGCACGTCGAGGTAGGCGACGTTGGACTCGCGCTGGAACTTGATGCTCGCGAGCACGACGGGCGGCACGGCGAGCAGGCAGAGCACCAGCAGCTTCCAGCTGACGGCCGTGAGGACGACGATCGAGCCGAACAGCAACAGGCTGTTCGACACGAACATCAGCAGGCCCATCTGGACCAGCTCCGAGAGCGAGTCGATGTCGGAGGTCATCCGCGACACGACCACGCCGGCCTTCTCGCGGTCGTAGAACGGCATCGACAGCTTCTGGAGGTGGTCGAAGACGCGGACGCGCAGGTCGCGCAGGAAGCTCTCGCCGATGCGGCTGATGAGCACGACCTGCACCCGGTAGACGACGTAGGCGACCATCGCCACGACGATGTAGGCGACGACGGTCTGGTTCAGGACGTCCGTGTCGCCGACCTTGATGCCCTCGTCGATGCCGTGTCGGACGAGCAACGGCCCGGCCAGCACGGTGGCCGTGTAGGCGACCACCATGACCGACGCGATGGCCATCTGCCTGCGGTACGGGCGCAGGAACTCGCCGCTGCGCCGCAGCACCGTGGTGACGCCCGACCGGTCGAGCTTGTCGTCTTCGTCGACACCCACGCCGTTCCACATCTACGCCGTCACCTCCTCGGCCTGATCGCCGGCCGAGTCGTCGACCGCGGCGAGGACCTCGCGGTACCGCGCGTTGGTCTCGAGCAGCCCCTCGTGCGTTCCCTCCGCGATGACCCGGCCCTCGTCGAGGAGGACCACGCGATCGGCCAGCGCGATGGTGGCCGCCCGGTGGGCGATGACCACCGTGGTGCGTCCGGCCATCACCTCGGCGAGGGCGTCGCGGATCTCGTGCTCCTTGGTGGGGTCGACCGAGCTGGTGGCGTCGTCGAGGATGAGCACGCGAGGGTCGGCGAGGATGGCGCGGGCGATGGCGATGCGCTGACGCTGACCGCCCGAGAGCGAGTAGCCGCGCTCACCGATGATGCTGTCGTAGCCCTCGTCGAGCGCCTCGATGAACTCGTGGGCGCCCGCGAGACGAGCCGCCCGCTGGACGGCCTCGATCGATGCGTCGGGGTCGGCGAAGGCGATGTTGGCGCCGATGCTGTCGGAGAACAGGAAGGTCTCCTCGAACACGAGACCGATGGACCGGCGCAGCTCGGTGGTGCGGACGTCGCGGACGTCGCACCCGTCGACCAGCACCCGACCCGACACGACGTCGTAGAACCGCGGGATGAGACGCCCGACCGTGGACTTGCCGCAGCCCGTGGCCCCGACCAGCGCGACCGAGGTGCCGGCTTCGACGTGGAGGTCGAAGTCGTGGAGCACGGGGATGGCGGCGTCGCCGTCGCCGTAGGCGAACTCGACGTGTTCGAACCGGATCTCGCCGCCGCCCGGCCCGAGCCTCCGGGCGTCGGAGCGGTCGACGATGACCGGATCGGTGGAGAGCACCTCGGCCACGCGGCCGGCGGCCGCGGAGGCACGCTGGCCGTTGGCGATGATCATGCCGAGCATGCGCAGCGGCCAGATCAGCAGCACCACGTAGACGTTGAACGCCACCAGGCTGCCGAGGGTGATGGCCTCGGTGACCACGCGGTGACCCCCGAAGAACAGCACGGCGATGAGGCCGACGTTGGGGAGCAGCTCGAGCGCCGGCAGGAAGGTCGCTCGGGTCCTGGCCGCCTCCATCGAAGCGTCGTACACGTCGTCGGCCTCGGTTCGGAGCCGACGACGGAGGACGTCCTGGGCACCGAAGCCTTTGACGACGCGCACCCCGGCGACCGACTCCTCGACCACCGACGCGAGCTCGGCGGACTCGCGCTGGATGGCCATGACCGACGGGAAGAGCTTCGTGCCGAAGCGCTTGGCCACGACGTTGATGAGGGGCAGTGCGCCGAGTGCGACGAGGGCCAGGAAGGGATCGAGCGAGATCAGGATCGCGGTGACGCCGACGACGGTCATGCCGTTGGCGATGGTGAGCGGGATCATCACCACGAAGGCTTGGACCTGCTGGAGATCGGTGTTGCCCCGCGACATCAGCTGCCCGGCCTGCACCTCGTCGTGATAGGCGAAGTGGAGCCGCTGCACGTGGGCGAAGAGGCGGTCGCGGAGGGTCTTCTCGACCATGCGCGCCTCCCGGAACGCGAGGTATCGACGCATCCCGGTGAGCACACCGGACACCACGCCCACCACGGCGATGACCAGCGACCACCGCAGCAGCGCCGACATGTCGTCGGCCTCGATGCCACGATCGATGGCCTGTTTGACCAAGAGCCCGATGCTGACCTTGCTCAGCGACCACGCCAGCCCCGTGATGACTCCGGCGGCGACGCCGGCGCGACGAGGCCGCAGCGTCGACGCGATGAGGCGCCAGCCGCTCCGTGTGTCCGCTGAGTCAGTGTCCCCCTCGATGCGGGTGACCCTAGCGGC
The DNA here is from genome assembly GCA_041618235.1 of Acidimicrobiales bacterium. GTDB lineage: Bacteria > Actinomycetota > Acidimicrobiia > Acidimicrobiales > Salinilacustritrichaceae > Salinilacustrithrix. The sequence continues at coordinate 59,789 of JBFJNI010000006.1, read as the reverse complement.
CTTGACCGGCGGGTCAAGACCGGGAGTTCAGGCCAGGTTGGCGTAGCCGCCACGGAAGAAGACGAGCGGTTCGCCCTCGTGGCCGACACCCAGACCCTTGACCCGTCCGACCACGATGTGGTGGTCGCCGCCGTCGTGGGTCGCCTCGAGGTCGCAGTCGATCCAGGCCAGGACGCCGTCGATGAGCGGCGATCCGGTCTCGGCCGGCTTCCAGCCGATGGAGGCGAACTTGTCGTCGCCGCTCGACGCGAAGACCCGGCACACGTCTTCCTGCTCGGCTCCGAGGACGTTCACGCAGAACGAGCCCGAGGGTGCCAGGCGAGCCCAGGAGTTCGACGAGGTGCCCACGCAGAAGCCCACCAGCGGCGGGTCGAGGGAGATGGAGAAGAACGAGCCGATGGCGAGGCCGACAGGATCGTCCCCGTCCATGCCCGCCACGACGGTGACACCGGTGGGGAAGTGGCCCAGGACCTGGCGGTAGGTGGCCTTGTCGATCGCGCTCATGGCGGGGAACCTACCGACGCAGCGCGCGCGCTACAGAACGACGGTCAGGCCCTCGGCGGCGGCGATGACCTCGTCGACCCGACCGGCCGCCAACGAGCGGGCGCCCGCCAGCAAGCAGTCGACGATGTCGTCGTGATGGCTGGGATCGTGGTGGAACAACGCCAGCCGCTTGGCACCCGCCTCGGCCGCGACGTGCACGGCGTAGTCGACCGTGCAGTGCCCCCAGTCGCTCTTCATCGAGAACTCCTCGGGCGTGTACTGGGAGTCGTGGATGAGCAGGTCGGCGCCCTCGCACAACTCGAGCACTGCGTCGGTGATGTCGTGCGAGCCGTCGGTGGGCATCTGGTGGTCGGAGATGTAGGTGACCACCACTCCGTCCTGCTCGATGCGGTAGCCGTTGGTGAGACCGGTGTGCGGCACCGACCGCACCTTCACCTTGGCGTCCCCGACGATGAGGTCGGTGTCGAAGACGTCGTGGAAGACGATGGAGCCGGGCAGCTCACCGATGGCCACGGGGAAGTACGGCGGCGCCACGAACGTCTCGAAGCAGGCGGCGAGGGTGGAGTCGGGTGGCGGGGGGCCGTAGACGTCGAGCGTCGACCCCGAGCGGAGCACGGGGACGAAGAACGGGAGACCCTGGACGTGGTCCCAGTGCACGTGGGTCACGAGGGCGTGGCCGCGGAACGAGCCGTCGAGCGGCAGGGTCTCGCCCCAGAGACGGAGCCCCGTACCGAGGTCGAGCACGATGGGATCGTGGCCCGGCGATTCGAGCGCGACGCACGAGGTGTTGCCGCCGTAGCGTCGATTGACCTCCGCCGGACACGGGGTGGATCCGCGTACGCCGTAGAAGGTGACCTGCACTGTGCGAATCCCCCTACTCTCGGAGCACGGAGCGTACCCACAGATTCCGGGGCGTTCACAGTCGTGTAACACCCGTCACACCTCTCGAAGCAGGAGACCCATCTCGGTGACCGATGACCGATTCGTCCAGAACCAGGTCGAGGCCGGTGGCGTCGACTTCTCGTACCTCGAGCTCGGCGAGGGCCCGCTCGCCCTCTGCCTCCACGGCTTCCCCGACTCGCCCCACGGGTGGCGCCACCTGCTGCCGGCCCTCGCCGACGCCGGCTACCGCGCGGTGGCGCCGTGGATGCGCGGCTACGCCCCGACCCAGATCCCGGCCGACGGCTGCTACCAGGGCGGGGCGCTGGCCGCCGACGCCAACGCGCTGCACGAGGCGCTCGGCGGCGACGCCGACGCGGTGCTCATCGGTCACGACTGGGGCGCCACGGCCGTCTACCCGGCCGTGAACCACGCACCCGACCGGTGGAAGGCGATGGTCGCCGCCTCGGTCCCCCACCCCGCCGCGGCCGCCGGCATCGTGTTCGACTACGACCAGCTCAAGCGGTCCTTCTACATGTTCGTCTTCCAGCACCCGCTGGCCGAGACGATCGTCGCGATGGACGACCTCGCATTCATCGACCAGCTGTGGGCCGACTGGTCCCCGGGCTTCGACGGTGCCGAGTCGATCGCCCATGTCAAGGACGCGCTCCGAGACACCGGCAACCTCGCCGCGGCGCTCGGCTACTACCGAGCGGCCATCGGTGGCATCGGGCTCGACCCGAAGTACGACGAGATCCAGAACGCCGGGGCCCAGCCGGTGACGAAGCCGGCCCTGTACCTGCACGGGCGAGACGACGGCTGCATCGGCGTCGGCTTCGCCGAGCAGTGCCGGCCACACCTCACCCACGAGCGCAGTCGGGTCGAGGTGCTCGACGGCGTCGGCCACTTCCTCCAGCTCGAGGACCCCGACACCTTCAACCGCCTCGTGGTCGAGTTCGTGACGGCATGACCACCTCACCCGACCGATCGTCCGCTCCCCTGCCCGACGGCATCGTCGCCGTCGTCAAGCGCGACTGCCCCACCTGCGTCCTGGTCGAACCGGTCCTCCAGGAGCTCGCGACCAGCGATGCCCTGACCACCTACTCACAGGACGACCCCACGTTCCCTGCCGACCTCCCGGTGCGCGACGACACCGACCTCACCGTCTCGTACCTGTGGGACGTCGAGACAGTGCCCACCCTCCTCCGCATCCGCGACGGCGAGGAGGTCGAGCGCATCGTCGGCTGGGACCGCGAGCAGTGGGTGGCGTTCACCGAGGTACCCGACCTCGCCGCCGGCCTGGGCGACGACTTCCCCGACTGGCGCCCGGGCTGCGGCTCGCTGTCGGTCGACCCGTCGCGCACCGATGAGCTCCGCGTCCGGTTCTCGACGTCGGGTCTGAAGAGCCGGCGCGTCGACTTCGCCGAGCTCGAGGACGAGTTCGAGGCGATGTACGACCGCGGGTGGTCCGACGGACTCCCGGTGATCCCGCCCACCGAGGCTCGCGTCGCCCGGATGCTCGACGGCACCGACCGCTCCCCCGACGACATCGTCACCGTCGTCCCACCCGACCTCGTCGAGTGCACGGTCGAGAAGGTCGCCGTCAACGCGGTGATGGCCGGGTGCCTCCCCGAGTACCTGCCGGTCGTGCTCACCGCACTCGAGGCGGCGTGCACCCCCGAGTTCAACATGCACGGCCTGCTGGCCACCACGTTCTTCTCCGGGCCGATCATCGTCGTCAACGGCCCGATCCGGAACCGCATCGGCATGAACGCCGGCGTCAACGTCCTCGGCCAGGGCAACCGTGCCAACGCCACCATCGGGAGAGCGCTCCAACTGGTCGTGCGCAACGTCGGCGGCGGCATGCCCGGCGGCGTCGACCGGGCGACGATGGGCAGCCCGGGCAAGCTCGGCTGGTGCTTCCCCGAACTCGAGGAGGGCTCGCCGTTCACGCCCCTCTCGGTCGCCCGCGGCCTCGAGCCCGGCCAGGACGCCGTGACGCTGTTCGCCGGCCACGGGCCTCAATCGATCATCGACCAGAAGTCCCGCTCGGCCGAGTCGCTGGCCCGCACCTTCGCCGCCTGCCTCCGCTCGGTAGCCCACCCGAAGCTGTGCATCAAGATCGACGCCATGCTCGTGGTGTCACCCGAGCACGCCCGGGTCCTGGCCGACGACGGATGGGACCGCTCCCGTCTCGAGGGCCGCCTCGCCGAGTTGCTCACGCTCGACAGCGACGAGCTGCTGGCCGGCGTCGACGGCATCGCCGAGGGCCTCCCGGAGGGCTTCGGGGGCATGGAGCTGCCCAAGTTCCGCGAGGGTGGGCTGCTCATCGCCCACGCCGGCGGCGGTGCCGGGTTGTTCTCGGCGATCATCGGTGGTTGGGTGAACGGCGACGAGGGCTCCGATCCGGTGACCCGAGCCATCACGACCAGGGGGAACACATGAGCACGGTCCTCGATCCCACGGCAGAGCGCACGGTCGCCGAGCGCGCCCGCCTCGATCGTCCCGCATCGCTCGACGGCAAGGTGGTCGGCCTGCTCGACATCTCCAAGCCCCGGGGCGATGTGTTCCTCGACCGGTTGGAGGAAGAGCTCCGTGGTCGTGGCGCGGCCGACGTGCAGCGGTTCTCCAAGCCGACCTACACCAAGCCCGCTCCCGTGGACCTGCGCCACGAGATCGCCACCAAGTGCGACCTCATCATCGAGGCGCTCGCCGACTGAGGGTCGTGCACGTCGTGCAGTGTGCACGACATCGCTGATCTCGAACGACGGGGCGTTCCAGGCGTGTTCATCGCCTCGGCCGAGTTCGTCGACGCCGCCGAGGCCCAGGCCGAGGCGCTCGGCTTCGATGCCGCCCGCGTCTTCGTCGGGCACCCCATCCAGGACCGCACCGACGACGAGATGCGCGACCTCGCCGTCACCGCCGTCGACGAGATCGTCGCCGCCATCACTGGCTGAGCGCACCGGAGCTACGGTTCTGCCGTGGTCCCGGCGGGTTCGACCCCGACGCTCGACGTCGTCATCTGCACACACGACAACGCCGGCTCGCTCGACGTCGCGCTCGACGCGCTCGGACGACAGCAGGCCGACGCCGGCTGGCGCGTCGTCGTGATCGACAACGCCTGCACCGACCACACGGCGGCCGTGGTCGAGGCGCACCGTGCACGCCAGGCCATCCCGTCGTTGGTGCGCATCGACGAGCCTCGGCTCGGGCTCACGTCGGCCCGGCTCCGCGGCGCTCGTGAGACCTCGTCGCCATGGCTCGCCTTCGTCGACGACGACTGCGTGGTCGACCCCGGCTGGGTGACGACTGCACGCTCGTTCGCCGCAGCACATCCGGAGATCGGCGGATTCGGGGGCCGGGTCATCCCCACCTACGAACGTCCCGATCCCCTGCTCGACCGGATCGGCTGGGCCTTCGCCCAACAGGACCACGGCGCCGATGCCTGCGAGGTCGACAGCATCGTCGGCGCCGGCATGGTGCTCCGTCGTGCGGCCCTCGACGCGTCGGGATGGACCGCGCAGCCGCTGCTCGCCGATCGGACCGGGCAGCGACTCACGTCCGGCGGCGACGTCGAGATCGCTCAACGCATCCGGGCCGCAGGTGGTGCCCTGTGGTTCGTTCCCGGCATGACCATCGAACACCGGATCAGTGCCGCTCGGACCACGCCCGCGAAGCTCCGGCCACTCGTCTTCGGGCTGGGTGTGTGCGAGAGCCGCGTGACCGCGCTGACCTGGCCCGGTGGGCGGCTCGGCTGGGTCCGCAGGCTCCGCGGCCTCGCGGCCGACAGCGCGACTCGGGCAGCGCGTGGCGCGCGCCGAGCGCGGCGTCGGCGCGAGCTCCGACCCTTCGTGCTCGAGATGGCCTATGAGGCCGGTCGTTGGGTCGGTGCGGCGGCGGTGCTGACCACCATCGTCCGCGGCCGTCCGACAGCCTTCGGTGTCGCTGCGGTGCGGTCGGGCACGCCGACATGAGCCATCGCATCATCGAGGTGGACGTCGACGCCGAACAGACCGCCGAGGTGGACCTCGACGGCTTCGAGGGCGTCGCCATCGTCTCCCGCCGAGCCGGGCGGGTCGTCGGATTCGCTCTCCACGACACATCGCCCCGCCAGCACCTCACCGGCGCCGAGCTCTCGTCGATGGTCGACCCCGAACCCATCAGTGCCCCTCCCCTCACGGTTGATCCCGCGCGACCGGCGCCGACGGTGACCGCGGCGATCTGCACCCACGACCGCCCGGAGCTGCTCGAACGGTGCCTCCGGTCGCTCCTCGACCAGACCGATCCGCCCGACGAGATCCTCGTGGTCGACAACGCCCCGTCGGATGGCCGCTGCGAGACGGTGGTCGAACGGATCGCGGCGGACGCCCCCCACGTACGGCGGATCGTCGAGCCGTGCCCCGGGTTGGACATCGCACGGAACGCCGCCCTCCGCCACGCCGCCGGCGATGTGGTGGCGTTCATCGACGACGACGTCATCGCCGACACCCACTGGTGCGAGGCGACCCGAGCATGCTTCCAACAGGACGAGGACGTGGACGCGACCACCGGCCAGGTGCTCCCGGCCGAGCTCGACACCCCGGCACAGTCGGCGTTCGAGCGGCTCGGCGGATTCCGCGGCGGGAACGAGACCGTCCGATGGCACGGCCTCGACCTGCCGGACAATCGGCTCTATCCGTACCACCCCGGCATGTTCGGCGCCGGGGCCAACATGGCGGTCCGTCGGAACTCCGCGATCCGGCTCGGTGGGTTCGACGAGGCGCTGGACACCGGCGCGCCGCTGCCCGGCGGGGGCGACCTCGACCTGTTCCACCGGGTGATCCGATCCGGCGGCACCCTTCGGTACGAACCCCAGATCGTCGTCGCGCACCGTCACCGCCGGACCCACGAGGAGCTCCGTGCGCAATACGAGTCCTGGGGACTGACGTTCTCCGCCTGGGCGTCCAAGGCGTACCGGGAGGACCCGTCCGGGCGGCGGAAGCTGCGCCTCGTCGCCCGCTACTTCGTGCGGACCCAACTGCACCGAGCGATGCGAGATCGCGACCCCGCCGTCCGTGCGGCTGCCTCCGCCGAGATCCGGGGCGCGCTCGGAGCGTTCCGCGGCCCGTACCGGCGATCGCAGCGTCGGATCGCACACCTGCGTCGAGGACGCGGCCGTCCACGTATCGCGCTGCTGCCATGGGGCGACGTCATCGACGACTACCTGCACCCCATCGGACTCACGACCGTCGACCTCGCCGACCGCCTCGACGGCGGGTGGCTCTTCGGCTACATCGAAGCCCTCGACCGGGCCGGGATCGATGTCGTGGTCGTCTGCTGGTCCGGCGAGGTCGACCGGCCGACGCGACGAATGCACGCCGGCACCGGTGCACCGATCTGGATCCTGCCGCAACCCCGGCTCCACCGCGCCCTACGGAAGTTGGTCGACGATCCCTACGCGCACGGAGGACGAGCGGCAGCCGGCGACCGCCGGGGGCTCGATGCCCGACGGGCACGGGCCGTCCGACACCTGCTGCCGTACACCGCGACCGCCCCGTTGGCGCTCCGGCGGCTGCTCCGACGGGAGTCGATCTCGGCCATCCTCTGTCAGGAGTACGAGGAGGGTCGGTTCGACGTGTGCATCGCGATCGGTCGAGCGCTGGGCATGCCGGTGCACGCCACGTTCCAGGGTGGATCGTTCACCCGGTCGCGGATCGAGCGACTCGCCCGAAGCCGCACGGTCGACGCCGCGGCGAGCCTGATCATCGCGTCCGACGACGAGGCGGCGCGGGTCCTTCGAGCGCACGGACCCGACCAGCGTCGCATCCACGCGATCCCGAACCCGTTCGATCCCGCAACCCTGCCACCGGTCGATCGGGCGGAGGCCAGACGTACCCTCGGGTTGGCCGACGACACCCTCGCAGTCGTGTGGCACGGCCGTGTCGACATCGGCCCCAAGGGCCTCGACACCCTCGTCTCCGCCTGGGCCGACGTCGTCGCCCACTCCACCGGCGACGTCCGACTGCTCATGGTCGGCACGGGTCCTGGTGCGCCCTGGCTCCAGACGCAGATCGACAGCGGCGCGCTGACCAGCCTGGACTGGCGCGACGAATACGTCCTGGACCGAGCGGACATCGCGAACCTCCTGGCCGCAGGAGACCTGTACGTGTTCCCGTCGCGACACGAGGGATTCCCGGTGGCGCCCATCGAAGCGATGGCCGTCGGTCTTCCCGTCGTCGCCACCGACGCGCCGGGCGTCGCTCGGATCGTCGGCACCGGAGACGATGCCGCGGGAATCATCGTCCCGATCGGTGATGCCGATGCCCTCTCGGCCGCCATCCGCACACTGCTGGCCGATCGAGAGGGTCGGATCCGTCTCGGGAGGCGCGCCCGGGCCCGAGTCGACACCGAGTTCTCCCTCGACGCGGTGGGTGTGGCGCTCCGCGACGCCATGCTCGCACCGTGACCTCGCCCGCCGTCTCGGTGCTCATCCCGACCATCGGTCGGCGGGAGCTGCTCCGTTCCTGCCTCGAGTCGGTCCTTCGGTGCGTCGACGGACCCGACGAGGTGGTCATCGTCGACCAGAGCGGAGGTGACGACATCGCCGCGCTCGTCGACGCCCTCGACGACCGACGACTCCGTCGGATCCCATCCGACGAGCGGGGCATCGCCGCCGCGATGAACCTCGGGCTGGGAGCGGCCCGGAACGACCTGGTCATGGTCACGCACGACGACTGCACGGTGGAGCCCGACTGGGTCTCGACCGGTCGTGCGCTCATCGCGGCCCATCCGAAGGCGATGCTCACCGGGCGGGTCCTCGCCCCGCCGGGCATCGGGTACGTGCCGTCGACGCGTGACGACCCCGAGCCGCACGACCACACGGGTGAGGTGACGAGCGGGCTGCTGTACCCGGCGAACATGGCGGTCGACCGGCGCGAGGTCCTCGCGATCGGCGGCTTCGACGAGCGGCCGACATTGCGGGTGGCCGGCGAGGACAACGACCTCTGCTACCGCTGGCTGCGCGACGGCCGACCGTTCCGCTACGAGCCGTCGCTGGTCGTGTGGCACCACGACTGGAGGACACCCGAGCAGATCGTGCGAACGCACATCGGGTACGCCCGGGCACAGGGAGCGTTCTACGCCAAGCACCTCCGGGCCGGCGACGAGAGGATCCGAGCGATGCTCCGGTGGGATCTGCGCCACGGCGTGCGCAGCGTCGTCCGCGGGACGTTCCGTCGAACCCCACGGTGGGAGGACCCCTATCGCGAGATGGTCTTCTCGCTCCTGGCCGGGCTCGTGCGGGGCTGGCGCGACGACCGCCGCCGGGAGCGTCAGCCGCCCCCCGCCTGACCGAGTTCACGAGCGAGCAGGTCCCCAGACGGATCGACCGACGCGACGCCCGCTGCTCGCGCGGCCGCTCGGGCCAGCTTCTCGGATCGAGCGGCGGTCGTCGGGAGCCGCGGGCCGGCGATGCGCTGCACGAGCGCAGCGAGCGCGGCCAGGCGCATCAGCGACCCCGGGCGGCGGAGTCCGCTGGCGCGCACGATCCGACGCGGGAGCGAAGACGGCACCGGTGGGAACAGGTCGTCGACGAGCGCCGGGTGGAGCAGGGCGAGCCGCGCCGTGTTGGCGCCGAGATCCCGGTGGCGATCGACGAGTTCCTCGACAGGAGGGACGTCGGGGTGCCAGGCCACCGCATCGACATCGACATCGATGGCGACGCCGGCGGCCAGCAACCGGACCGCCAACTCGTAGTCCTCGAGCCCGTAACCCGTGAACCGTTCGTCGAAGCCACCCACCGAGCGGAGCAGCTCGCTCGATGCGCTGGCATTCGCGACGGTGAAGAGATCGAAGCGATCGATGCGCGGAGCCTCCCGGAGCTGCGCATGGTGCTCGTCCCACCACGCGCGCACGCCCGGCGAGGCATCGGCGGCGCCGGGGATCTCGCACAGGCCGACGACCACACGCCCGCTGTCGGCGAGATGCGCTCGACGATGACGCTCGACGAGGCCGGGAGGCGCGACGAGGTCGTCGTCGAGGAACCACACGATGCGATCCCGCACTGCGGCAAGCCCTCGGTTCCGGGCCGCCGCCCGTCCCGCGTTGACATGCTCGTGGACGACCACGGGGACGGTCCACGATGCATCACGGACGGCTTGCGCCGAACCGTCGGTCGAGCCGTCGATGATCACATGGATGTCGAGATCGGCCGCCAGGTCCGCATCGTCCCGGAGCTGGGCGTCGAGCGAGCGGAGCAACCGGAGCAACGGGTCGCGTCGCTGGTAGGTGGGCACCACGATCGTCATCGGCAGGTGCTCCATGGCGGTAGCGTACGGCCGCTCATGGCCGGGTCCGATCCACATCGCGCGCCGCTCCGAAGGAGCAGTCACCGGTTGCGCAGGGTCGTCCGCCGGGCACGACGAGGCCGGCTCGTGCGCCTCATCACCGACTCGGCCACCGATGCGGCGGTGCGGCTCGGCCTCGCCGCCTACCGCCCGGAGCACCGGTCGGCCGACGGGTGGAGCGATTCCTACCGCTCGGGCGCGCTGACGTTCTACGAGGACCTCGAGGAGCTCTCCCGCTACAGCGTGGTGGCCGGGTACGTCGGGTGGGTGGCGACCCGGCTCGGACGCCCTGCCGACGTCGTCGACATCGGTTGCGGCACCGGCCTGCTCCACGGACGGCTCGATCCGGCTCGGGTCGCCCGGTACGTCGGCGTCGACCTCAGCGACGCAGCGATCGAGGAGGCCCGAGCCACCTCGGCCGGCGCCGGCGACGTCACGTTCCTGGTCGGCGACGCCGCTGCGCTCCAGCTCGGTTCCGCAGACGTCGTGGTCCTCAACGAGATGCTGTACTACGTCGACCGGCTCGAGCCCCTCCTCCGCCGCGTCGAGTCGAGCGCGCCGAGCGGCCACGCGGTGGTCTCGATGTGGCGCCACCCCGGCGACGGCGCGCTCTGGAAGGCGCTCGATCGCCGGTGGCACCTCGTCGACGCCGTCGATGTCCGCAACCGGTCGAACCGCGTCAACGCCCGAGGCTGGAGGGTCGCGATGTACGACCTCGGCCGCCCCACGGCGGGCTGAGGTCAGCGCAGCGGCAGCACCACTGGGCGCAGGCCGCGGGCCCTCGCGCGCTCGATCAGCGGCGCGATCGACGCGACGGTTGCGGAGCGATCGAGCGTGTCGCTCGAGACCGGCTTCTCGATGGCGTCGTGCATCAGCACCACGTCGCCGGCGCCCACCGCCGCCACCGACTCCATGATCGACTCGACATCCGCGCCGCGCGCCCAGTCCCCGGTGTCGATCGTCCAGCGCCACGGATCGAGACCGGCGGCTCGGGTCGCGACCGCGCCTCGGAGGTCCCAATAGCCCTTCGGCGGTCGGAACAGCCGAGACGGTTCGCCCGTCGCCGCCTCGAGCATCGCACGTCCCCGTCGATAGTCGGAGGCCAGGACCCGGACCGACAGCTCCCATGGATCCGGGTGACTCGCGCTGTGCGACCCGACGGCGTGCCCCTCGGCGACCATCCGGCGGATCAGGTCGGGGTGGGCGGCGGCCCGTTCGCCGACCACGAAGAAGGTCGCGACCGCGCCGAGACGCCGCAGCTCGTCCAGCACGAGGGGTGTGTGGACCGGGTCCGGACCGTCGTCGAACGTCAGCGCGATGGCGTCGGGCTCGTCGATCCGGTCACGCGGCGCCACGAGGCGATCGCCGAGATGATCGGCCAGGCGCCGGCCACGACGCCGGATCCTGCGCACAGCTCGGGGGGCCGGGGCGAGCACCGCACGATCGTACCTCGCAACCCGTCCTGATCGGATTTGCCAGAATGTCGCCTGCTGGCCACCAACCGATGGCTGGTCCCCGAACCGGTGGTGGACTCTGTGCGGGTGATCGAAGACGAGCGGTGGGTCGAGAACCGCGCCACGAACGGGCGCCGCGGCATCGACGTCGGCGAGCTCCGGCGCTATCGCGAGCTCATCTGGTACCTCGCCCAACGAGATCTCAAGGTCCGGTACAAACAAGCCCTGCTCGGTGGTGTCTGGGCCGTCGCCCAACCGCTCGCCGGCGCGGCGATCTTCACCGTGGTGTTCAGCCGGCTGGCCAACGTGTCGTCCGGGTCCACGCCGTACCTGCTCTTCGCCTTCGCGGGCTTCGCGCTGTGGACGTACTTCACCACTGCGGTCAACCAGGCCCGCTCGAGCCTCATCAGCAACGCGTCGCTCATCACGAAGGTGTACTTCCCCCGCCTCGTGGCACCGCTGGCGTCGGTGCTCCCCGGTCTCGTCGACCTCGGGGTCGCGTTGGGAGTCCTCGCCGCCCTGTCGGCCGCGCTCGGATCGACCCCCGGCGCGGCGATCGTGCTGGCGCCCGTCGCGCTCGTCTTCACGATGTTGGCGGCGCTCGGTGCCGGCACCCTGCTCGCCGCGCTGACGGTCCGGTACCGAGACCTCCAGCAGGTGTTCACCGTGGTGCTCCAACTGTGGCTGTTCGCGTCACCGGTTGCCTATCCGTCGGCGCTGGTCGAGGGATCGTGGCGCTGGATCTACCGCATCAACCCGCTGGCCGGCACGCTCGACGTCTGGCGCTGGAGCCTGCTCGACGCCCCACGCCCGGGCCCCGAGACGCTGGTCTCGGCGCTCACCAGCCTCCTGCTGCTCGCGGTCGGGCTCGCCGTGTTCCAGCGCAACGAGCGTCGATTCGCCGACATGATCTGAGATGACCCGCCCGAACGCCATCGAGGTCGAGTCGGTCAGCAAGCGCTACCTGCTCGGCGAGGAGCGCGGCGGCGTCCGCGACCTCCGCGACGCGTTCTCGTCCAGCCTGCTCCGGCTGCGATCGGGCTGGTCACCCCGGGACGAGATCTGGTCGCTGCGCGACGTGTCCTTCACGGTCGCCGAAGGCGAGGCGCTGGGCGTGATCGGCCGCAACGGCGCCGGCAAGAGCACGCTCCTCAAGATCCTGACCCGCATCACCGAGCCCACCAGCGGCGTCTCCCGGACCCGCGGCCGGGTCGGATCGTTGCTCGAGGTCGGCACGGGCTTCCACCCGGAGCTCACCGGTCGCGAGAACATCCACCTCAACGGCGCCATCCTCGGGATGCCACGGCGGAGCATCGAGGGCCGCCTCGACGAGATCGTCGAGTTCTCGGGTGTCGAGCGCTTCCTGGACACCCCGGTCAAGCGCTACTCCAGCGGGATGTACCTCCGCCTCGCGTTCGCGGTCGCCGCCCACCTCGACGCCGATGTGCTGCTGGTCGACGAGGTCCTCGCGGTCGGTGACGCCGAGTTCCAGCGACGCTGCCTCGGTCGGATGGCCGACGTCGAGCGAGAGGGCCGCACCGTGGTCTTCGTGAGCCACAACCTCGACTCGATCGTCCGCTTGTGCCCCCGCTCGATCTGGCTGGACCAGGGTGAGATCGTCGCGCACGGCCCCTCGGCCGAGATCGTCGACCGGTACCTCACCGCCGGTCTGCAACGCACGGATCGCCGGGTCTTCGACCCCGTGCCGGGCGCCCCTCTCGAGCTGCGCTCGGTGTCGGCACACGGCCCCGACGGCGCCAGCACCTCGGTGCTGCGGCGCGACAAGCCCTTCACCGTCGACGTCGGCATCGAGGTCACCCACGTCGTCCCCAGCTGCAACGTCGTCGTCTCGATCCAGACCAGACGAGGCGTCCAGGTGCTGCAGGAGGCGCTCTCCGATCAGACCGACGTGGACATCGACCGACCCGGCCTCCACGAGCTGACGGTCACGATCCCTCCGGTGCTCGCACCGGGCGAGTACATCGTCGGCATCTGGATCGGCACCGACTACGACGACGTGGTCTGGATCGAGGACGCGCTCGCGCTGCACCTCGAAGGCGACACGGGCGGCCGGCCCGATCGTGTCATCCAGCTCGGGGCCGACTGGAGGTCGTCGTTCTCCGCCCGCGGCGACCACGACCGCGAGCTCGGCCGGGGCTAGGCATGTCGACCCCTCCTCCCGACGTCACCGTCGTCGTCCCGACTCGGAACCGGCGGCGTCTGCTCGGTCGGACGCTGCACAGCGTCCTCGCCCAGCAGTGCGTCGAGGTGCAGGTCGTCGTGGTGGACGACGGGTCGGACGACGGCACCGAGGCGACGTTGGCGGCGATCGACCACCCCCGCGTGACGGTGCTCCGCAACGACCGGTCGGGTGGCGTCTCTGCGGCGAGGAACCTCGGGACGGCCGACGCCACGACCCGCTGGGTGGCCTGGTGCGACGACGACGACCGGTGGGGACCGACCAAACTCCGCGACCAGCTCGACGCGTTGGCGGCGACGCCGGACGCTCGGTGGGCGGCGACCTCGGCGGTGATCGTCGACGTCCACGACGAGGTCATCGGTGTGCAACGCGGCCGCGTCGCCGGCGATGTGGCCGACGCCCTGCTCGAACGGAACTTCGTGCCCGGCGGCGGATCGGGCGTCGTGGCCGAGCGCACGCTCGTCGACGAGGTCGGTGGCTTCGACGCGTCGTTCTCGCTCCTCGCCGACTGGGACCTGTGGACCCGTTTCGCGCTCGCCGCACCAGCGGTCCACGTCGACCGACCCGACGTGGCCTACCTGCGGCACAACGGCGCCATGACCCGCCGCCTCGACCAGCTCGATGTCGAGCTCGATCGACTCCGGGCCAAGTACGCCGACGAGCGACGGGCGCGAGGCGTGGAGATGGACGACGAGCAGATGCTGCGGTGGGCCACCCGACAACACGTGCGGTCCGGGCGGCGGGTTGCAGCGATCCGCGGGTACCTGCGCCTCGCTGCGGAGCATCGCCGCCTCTACGGCGTCGCAAAGGCGGCATCGGTCTTCGTCGCTCCTCAGATCGCACGGCGACGGGATCTGCAGCCGATCGTGCCCGATCCCGCCTGGGCCGAACTGGCTGCGGCGTGGATCTGCGACCCCGGCAACCTCTTCGACACGCCAGCTCCGAGACCCACGGACGCGTGAGGGGCTCGGTTCAACCGCTCGGCAGCTCCCATCCGACCGGACTCCTCACGGCGAGGCCGTCGTGCACGAGCGAGGCAGCCACCCGGGCGGCACGGTCCGGATCGGTGGGCCAGCCCATCGTGGCCGCGAGGTCGGCCTCGAGCACCGGCCCGGAGCGCATGGCGTCGACCAGTCGACCACGGCCCTGTCGATCGGAGCCGTCGAAGCGCGACTGCGCGGCGCTGATGCCCGCCGAACCCTCGATGGGATCGGGATCGGGGAAGCCCGCCGCCGCCCAGGTGCAATGGGCGCGGATCGGGCAGACGTCGCATCGGGGTGCGCGCTTGCGACAGATCGACGCGCCGAGATCGAAGACCGCCTGACCCCAGGTCCAACCCCAGCCCTCGGGCACGGTCGCGTCGGCCAGTCGCTGCGCGGCGGCCGGCTTCAGGGGCTCGCCGGCGACGGCCCGGGCGACGAAGCGGCCGGCGTTGGTGTCGACCAGCCCGATGTCGCGCTCGTGGGCGAAGACGAGGACGGCCCGGGCGGTGTAGGGCCCGATGCCGGGGAGGGCGAGCAGCGCCTCGAGATCGTCCGGCAGCCGACCGCCGTGCTCGTCCATGCAGCGCTTCGCGGTCCGGTGGAGGTACACCGCTCGTCGGTTGTAGCCGAGACCGGCCCATTCGTCGACGACGTCGGACAGTGCGGCCGCGGCGCACGCCGCCGGCGTCGGAAACCGCTGGAGGAAGCGGGCGTAGCGTTCCTCGACCCTGGCCACCTGGGTCTGCTGGAGCATCAGCTCGGAGACCAGCACCGCCCACGGGTCGCGGCTGCGCCGCCAGGGGAGATCCCGGCCGTGCTCCGCCCACCACGTGAGCAACGTCTCCTGGAGGCGGTCGACCATGCCGGACCCATGATCGTCGTCCGGATGATGCGGGCCCGTCCAGTGCCAAGACACCCCCGGAAGCGTAAAGTCGCGGGAGTTGCTGCCGAATGGACGCACTTCGATCGTCGCTGCAGCACCCCCAGGGGAAGGAGTCGGAAGCATCGAGACATCGCAAGCTGCCGTCTCTCCACGCAATGTCGGTGGTGCCTTCGAGCGGATCTTCCGGATCCGGTCGCTCATCATCGCCATCTTCGCCATTGCGCTGGTGCCGATCAGCGAGTTGGGGACCGAACGCTTCTACGCGATCGGCGGACTCCTCCTCGTCGTCGCGCCCTACAACGTGGTCGTCGAGCGCCAGACCCGGAGCTCGGGGAACCTCCCGGCCTACGTGCTCTACGTCGACCAGCTCCTGGGCATCGGGGTCATGGCTGCCGCACCTGATCTCTGGGCACCCGCCCTGGTCGTCATGGCCACCAGCCTCGCCCTCGGCGCGGCCGCCCACGACCTCCGGCGCGTCGCGGTCCCGGCCGCGCTCTCCGTCCTGGGCGTCGCCGTCGTCGGCTGGCTCACGCAGGACGTCACCGACGCGCTGATCGGCACCATCGGCTTCGCCGGCGGCGCCACGCTGGCGGTCGTGCCCACGGCGCTGGTGTCCGCCCACCGCGACAGCCTCCAGCGCGAGAACCGCGACCTCGTCGAGAACACCGACGCCATCGTGTGGGTCATCGACCAAGGATCGTCGCGCTACAGCTCGATGAGCTCGGCCGCCGAACGGCTCCTCGGCTTCCCCCGCGTCAACCTCCTCGATGTCGAGTTCTGGCTCAGCCACGTGCACCCCGACGACCGCGACCGCGTCGTCGAGGTGCGCGAGCAGGCCGTCACCACCGGATCGCGCCGCGATGTCGACTACCGCGTCCGATCCGGCGACGGGAGCTGGCGGTGGTTCCGCGAGGTCCTGTCGGCCACGCCCGCGTCCAACGTCGACCGCCCGCAGCTGCGCGGCATCACGGTCGACATCACCGCCCGCCGCACCGCCGAGGAGGAGCGCCAGCTCTACGGCGAGCTGGTCGAGCACATCCAGACCGCCCTGCTCGTGGCCCAGCTGGACCCCGGCGAGGGCGCAGAGCTCGTCGTGGTGGCCGCCAACCCCGCGGCGGCACGCCTCTTCGGCACGGTGCCCGGCCGCATGACCGGAAACGCGCTCACCGAGCTCATCACCCCGCTCGACGCCGAGCTCGTCGAGCGCGCCCGAGGCGTGGCCGTCGCCGGCGGGGACTTCACCGTCGAACGCATCGAGGGCCTCGGCATCGACCGACAGAAGACGTTCTCGCTCCAGGCCTTCGGCCTTCCAGGCCGGGCCGTCGGCTTCGCCATCTCCGACGTCACCGAGTCCGCCATGGTCGCTGCGGCACTGCGCCGGCAGGCGCTGCACGACGGTCTCACCGGGCTCCCCAACCGGACCCTGCTCCGCGATCGCCTCCAGTACGCCCTGAGCGATGCCAAGCGTCGCAAGGAGATGGTGGCCCTCATCATCCTCGACCTCAACCACTTCAAGGACGTCAACGACGCCTTCGGCCACCAGTACGGCGACCGCCTGTTGGTGGCGTTCGCCAAGCGGCTCCAGCACCTGCTCCGCGAGTGCGACACCATCGCCCGACTGGGTGGCGACGAGTTCGCCCTCCTGCTCACCCATGCCTCGTCCGACGGCGCCGACCGCGTCGTGCGCAAGGTCACCGAGGCCATGCAGGAGCCCTTCGAGCTCGACGGCGTGTCGATCCAGGGCGCGGCCAGCCTCGGCGTGGCCATGTACCCCGATCACGCCGAGGACGCCGACCTGCTCACCCAGCGGGCCGACGTCGCGATGTACGCCGCCAAGCGAGGCACCCAGAACTGGCAGGTGTACACCCCGGCGGACGACCAGTCGTCGCTCGAGAAGCTCACCCTGCTGGCCGAGCTCCACACCGAGCTCGACGACCACGAGCCGCGAGAGATCACCCTCCACTACCAGCCCATCTACGACCTCGCCGACGATTCCATCTGCGGGGCCGAGGCGCTGCTGCGTTGGAACCACACCAGCATGGGTTGGATCAACCCCGAGCGTGTCGTCGAACTCGCCGAGCTGTCCGGCCTGATCAACCCGCTCGCCCGCTTCGTCGTCCGCCGAGCGCTGACCGTCGCCGCCGACTGGGAGAGCCACGGACGAGACCTCTCGGTGGCCATCAACCTCTCGGCCCGCAACCTCTACGATCGCAACCTGGTCGCCTGGATCGACGAGACGCTGCAGAGCATGCAGATGCCACCCCAGCTCCTCAAGTGCGAGCTCACCGAATCGCAGGTCATGGACGACCCGGTGCTCGCCATGGAGGTCATCTCCCGACTCGGCGAGATCGGCGTCCGGACCGCCATCGACGACTTCGGCACGGGGTACTCGTCGCTCGCCTACCTGCGCCGGCTGCCGGTCGACGAGATCAAGATCGACAAGTCCTTCGTGATGTCGATGCTGGCCGACCGCAACGACATGACCATCGTGCGCACCGTCATCGACCTGGCCCACAACCTCGGCATGTCGGTCCTGGCCGAGGGCGTCGAGGACGACGAGACGCTCGAGACGTTGCGCCAGTTCGGCTGCGACAAGATCCAGGGCTACGTCATCGGCCGCCCGATGCCACCCGACGACTTCGCCCGGCTGCTGCACGACCCCAGCCGCCCCTCCGTCGACCGCTGACCGCAGCCCGGGCCCACGAGGGCGCCTTCTCCGCGGGCACGACACCTCGGTACGATTCCCGGCCATGAGCGCCCCCGATCTCCAAGCTGCTGCCACCGCCATCGACGCTGCCCGGGAGGTCCTGGCCGCCGCCACCGCCCGTCTGGCCGAGCTGGGGGACATCGATGCCAACCAGGTGCTCGCCTACGACTTCGCCCACGCGACCGCAGCCATCGAGATGTCGGCCACGCTGCTCGACTACGGCGCCAAGGGCGACACCGAAGCTCGCATCGCGTGCGCCTTCGCCGCCGACGCGGTCGGCGACCTCGCCGCCAAGCTCTTCGGCCGCGAGGCCGAGTGGGGCGTCGCCCCCGGCGCGCTCGACGCCACCCGAGACTTCGTGGGCACCTTCCGCTCGGCCGACTTCTTGTTGAGCATCGACGGCGCCGGCCCTCGCCACCTCGACGACGACTTCGAGCTGGTCCAGGACACGTTCCGGCGCTTCGCCGACGAGCAGATCAAGCCCCACGCCGAGCACGTGCACCGCACCAACGGCGACGTGCCCGAGACGGTCATCAGCGGCCTCGCCGAGCTGGGCGCCTTCGGCCTGAGCATCCCCGAGGAGTTCGGCGGCTTCGCCGCCGGCGGCGAGTCCGACTACAAGGGCATGGTCGTGGCCACCGAGGAGCTGTCGCGTGGCTCGCTCGGCATCGGTGGCTCGCTCATCACCCGCCCCGAGATCATGACCCGGGCGGTCGAGAAGGGCGGCACGCAGGAGCAGAAGGAATACTGGCTCCCCAAGCTCGCAACCACCGAGGTCATGTGCGCCGTCGCCGTCACCGAGCCCGACTACGGCTCCGACGTCGCCGGCGTCAAGACCACCGCCACCCGCGACACGCTCGACGACGGCACCGCCGGCTGGCGCATCAACGGCGTCAAGACCTGGTGCACCTTCGGCGCACGCGCCGACGTGCTGCTGCTGCTCGCCCGCACCGACCCCGACCGTTCGCTCGGTCACCGCGGCCTGTCGATGTTCATCGTGCCCAAGCCCCAGGGCGACGGCCACGGCTTCGAGTTCGAGGACGGCAACGGCGGCAAGATGGAAGGCCGCCCCATCGACACCATCGGCTACCGGGGCATGCACTCCTACGAGATCGCCCTCGACAACTGGTTCGTGCCCCAGGACAACCTCATCGGCGGCGACGACGGCCTCGGTCGGGGCTTCTACCTCCAGATGGAGGGCTTCGAGAACGGCCGCCTCCAGACCGCAGCCCGCGCCGTGGGTGTGATGCAGGCCGCCTACGAGGAGGCCGTGCAGTACGGCCAGGACCGCTCGGTCTTCGGTACCCCGGTCGGCGACTACCAGCTCACCCGGGCGAAGCTCGCCCGCATGGCGGTCATCATCCAGGCCAGCCGCCAGTTCTCCTACGCCGTGGCCAAGATGATGGCCAAGGGCGAGGGCGCCATGGAGGCCACCCTGGTCAAGGCCTACGTGTGCAAGGCCGCCGAGTGGGTCACCCGCGAGGCCCTGCAGATCCACGGCGGCTATGGCTACGCCGAGGAGTACCCCGTGAGCCGCTACTGGGTCGATGCCCGCGTGCTGTCGATCTTCGAGGGCGCCGACGAGACCCTGGCCCTCAAGGTCATCACCCGCCAGCTCGTCAAGCGCTGACGCCCTGGCGAGCCGGGCGGGTCTCGCCGTGCTCGAGGTCGACGAAGAATCCACTCGCGGCCTGCTGCACCGCCATGCCCCAGGTGGGGTAGGCGTGCGTGGCGATCGTGATCGCCGCCGGCGGGATCCGGAAGCGCATCGCCAGACTGAGCTCGTGGACGAGTTCTCCGGCGTGGGGCGCCACGATGGTGACCCCGACGAGCTGGCCGCCGGCTCGGTGCTTCAGGAACCGGCCCGGCATCGCGATCAGCTTGATGTAGCCCTCGGTACGCCCCTCGGCGATCGCCCGGTCGAAGGCCGACATCGGGACCTCGACGACGCGGGCCGCGTCGCCGTACTCGGCGAAAGCCTCGGCCTCGGTCATGCCGACGCGAGCGACCTCGGGGTCCGTGAAGGTGACGAACGGGATCGAGCGGGTCGAGAACCGGCGCCAGCTGCGTCGTGAGCACGCGGCGGCGACCGCCACCAGGCCCTGCTCGTACGCGCCGTGGGTGAACGGGAACTCGCCGGTGACGTCGCCCACCGCAAAGATGCCGGGGGTCGACGTCGCCATGCGATCGTCGGTCTCGATGAACCCCCGGTCGGACACGGCCACGCCGGCGCGGTCGAGGTCGAGCCCGTCGGTCACAGGGCGCCGCCCGATCGCGGCCAGGACGTCGTCGGCCTCGACCGGCGGCCCGGATGGCGTGTGGACCACGACCCGCCCCGACCCGACCCGCTCGACCTTCTCGACGAACTCGCCGAGCCGGAGATCGACGCCATCGCGGCGCAGGGCGTCGGCGACGACCTCGGCCGTGCGGGGCTCCTCGCGACCGAGGATCCGGTCCTCACCCTCGAAGAGCGTGATCTGGACGCCCAGCCGAGCCAGCGCCTGGGCCAGCTCCGCGCCGATGGGCCCACCACCCAGCACGGCGAGCGACGACGGCAGCGCCTCGAGATCCCACATGGTGTCGCTGGTGAGCGGATTCGAGGCTCGTAGTCCGTCGATGGGCGGGACGAGCGGGGTGGCGCCCGTGGCGATGATGATGCGCTTCGCCCGGTGGCGGGCGCCGTCGACCTCGACGGTGTCGGCGCTGACGAAGCGTGCCCGGCCCTCGAGCACCGTGGCGCCCCGCCGCCGGAAGACATCGGCGGTCTCGAGCGCAGCCACCTCGGCGATGGCCCGTCGCGACTGGGCGAACCCGTCGGCCAGTGACGCACCCCGAGCCGCGGCCGAGATGAGCGCCTTCGAGGGCACACAACCGGTGAACGTGCAGTCACCACCCATCGGACCGTCCTGGACCAGCAACGGTGTCAGGCCTCGTCGGAGGGCGGCGTCGACCGCCGCGATCCCGCCGGCACCTCCGCCGATGATGATCAGGTCGTGTCGCTCCATGTCGGGGAACCCCTCGCCTCGCTGCGGACATTCCGTGCCGGTGCGAGCGCACGTGCTCGGGTGCCTGTTCTACCGTGCGGCCATGCCTGCGACGACTCCACCCAAGGGACGACCCACCGCCGGGCGACGAGACCGCACCGTCGCGCAGCGCAAGGCTCGCGCTCGCAGCAACACCAAGCGCATCGTCTGGGGAGTCCTGGCATTCGCTCTGGTCGCGGCGATCATCGTCGCCGGCTCGGGCTCCGGGAGCGGCACCGGCACCGACACCCAGACCAACGTCGTGGTGCCGTTCCTGCTCCTCAGCGGCCGTCGACTGCGGCTTCGACCGTGAGCCCTCGTAGGTAGAACCAGTACGTCCGCCAGCGGACGTCACCGATGGGCTTCAGCATCGAGAGCAGCGACTTGTACATGAGCCAGGTGCGGCGCAGTCCCTCGATGCGGCCGAACTTGTCCCGCTTGGTGCGGTGGTAGACGCCGGTCATCGTGCGCGCCGAAGTGCGGTGGTGCCCCTCGCAGATCACCTCGTTGAGCCGGACCTCGATGGTGTAGCCGTCGAGCTTGTCCTCGCCGACCGCATCCCACACCCAGCGGGGCACGATGCGCTCGCCCGACAGCGGCGGGCAGTGGAGGACCAGCCAGTTCAGCCAGCCGTAGTCGAAGGCCCCCAGGCTCATCTCGGCCCGCCCAGCGAGCACGGGCTCGCAGACGGCGTCGAGGTGAGCGCTCGTGAGGTCGGTGCAGTCGGCATCGACGAAGAGGATGTGGGTGGCACCGGATGCCTCGACGCCGGCTCGCATGGCATGCGCCTTCGAGCCGGACGAGCCGTCGCGCCGGATGACCCGGACGCCGGTCGCCTCGGCGGCGGCGCCGGTGCCGTCGGACGATCCGTCGTCGACGACGATGACGTCGCGGACGTAGCGGCAGCCACGAGCGGCGGTGATGTTGGCCGCGATGGTGACGACCTCGTCGCGAGCCGGCATCACCACATCGACCGTGGTGCCGGCGGACGACGGGGGGACCTCGGGCGACATCGGCTCGGATGCTAGCGACGAGCGATCTTGCGGCCGTTTTCAGGCCACGGTGCGCAACAGCGGCCGCAAGATTCCCCTGGTGGGTGGGTCAGGGGGTGGTCTTGAGCAGCTCGGGGACGACCGGCGCGTCGGTGCGCCGCAGCATCGCCTCGACCGACTCGAGGCCCTTGGGCCCCACGACCCTGTCGACCAGAGCCAAGGGCACGAGCTCCTCGTCCAGCTCCCACGGTTCGCCAGCCTGGTCGAGACGGTCGACCAGCGCCGCCCACAGCCGTTCGGGCAGCAGTCTGCCCTCGCCGGCGACGAGCCACACCTCGGCGTCGGCGCCGCCGGCGACGGCGGCCGCGGCGCGCGAGCCGGCCACCCCGATGAAGCCGTCGGGACCCACGGCGGATGCCTCGAGCAGGACGATGTTCGACCACAGGACCGCGCCGGCGATGTTGGCGGGTGGCACCTCGTCGACCTCGGCGTCCTCGAGGCGTTCGAGCCTGCGCACCAGGCCGGCACCCTCGCCCAGGACGTCGACCACCAAGGATCGGATGTCGCCGCGCCGGGCCAGCGCCTCGCCGACGTGCTCGGGCCAGCCGATGGCGGTGACCGTCACGTCGTCGGGCAGCTCGTAGGCCAGCGCAGCCGCGGTGGGGTCGTCCTGGAGGACCGTGACGCAGCGGATCGACTCGGCACGCGGGTCGTTCGACGCCAGCACCTTGGACGCCAGCCACCACATCGGGCCCGACGTGGGGTGGCGGTCGACGATGCGCCGACAGGCCGTGACCAGACCGGACGAGTCGTCGGTGAAGCCGGCGAGCGCCCGCGCGGTCTCCTCGGCCAGGGCCCCGTGGTCGGCGCCGCCGGACCGGGCGACGTACCGGAGCCGCTCGATCGGGTGCATCTACAGGCCGGGCTTGAAGAGCATCAGGTAGAGCATGACGAGCAGGAGCAGGGTGGCGATGGGGCCACCCTTGGCCACCAGATCGCGTCCCTTCATGTCGCCGGCGGCCATGGCCTTCTCGCCCTTGAGGATCATCGCGCTCACGACGCCGGCGATGGCGAACCACACCAGGAACGCCAGCGAGATCCACGCCTGGGAGAACTCCCACGCGTCATCGGAGAGGATGATCATGTAGACGCCGGTGAGGAGGAGCACGACGAGGCCCCCCAGCGAGATCCGCGAGGTGTAGAAGGCCGAGAAGCCGGCCCAGTTCTGGATGGCCGAATCGCCGCCGTTCTTCTCGAAGTGCTTCTCGAGCAGCGGATTGATGGCTGCGGGCGCGAAGGCGACCAGGAACGACACGATGTGGACGAACAGGACGAGGTTGTAGAGGTCGTCGTTGAGGGCAGCGAGTAGCACGGCTGTCTCCGGGGTTCAGGGGCGGATCTGCTCTCGCGGAACCTAGCTTGCTAACTTGCCGCCCGTGCCGACCGACCCCGCAGGCGACGTCACCCTGACCCACCTCTCCGGCGTGGAGCTCCCGCTCGACGACTGGTTGACGACGTTCCACCTCGCCGTGGCCGTCCTCGACCCGTACGAGTACGAGAGCGCCTGGCTGCTCGAGACGGCCGGTCGGATCCTCGAGACCTTCACCGGAGCCGACGCTCGGGTGGGGTTCATCGTCACCGCCGACCCCGACGCGGCCAAGGAGTTCCTCGGCCCGTGGGCCGATCGCCTCTTCGCCCTGTGCGACCCGGACAAGGCGCTCGTGAAGTCGATGGGTCTCGAGACCCTGCCGGCGTTCATCCACATCGGCATCGACGGGACCCTGCTCGGCTCGGCCGAGGGCTGGGACCCGCTCGCGTGGCGTCAGGTGGCCGACAACCT
The DNA here is from genome assembly GCA_041618235.1 of Acidimicrobiales bacterium. Lineage (GTDB taxonomy): Bacteria > Actinomycetota > Acidimicrobiia > Acidimicrobiales > Salinilacustritrichaceae > Salinilacustrithrix. The sequence goes on along the minus strand of JBFJNI010000006.1, from coordinate 36,000 downwards.
GGCCAAGGTCATGAGCTGGAAGGCGCCGGACATCCCGGCCCCCGGCGACCCGGCGCCCTACGCCGGCGCCCCCGCCGTCTGAGCTGACGCATCACGGGGCGACGAGTCGGGTAGATGCCCGACCATGCCCAACACGCAGCAGCCCCAGGACCGTCTTCCCGAGCACCGACGTCCCGAAGACCAGCGTCCCGGACATCACCCGGACCACGAGCAGGACAAGCCCGACCTCGACGCCATGGCCGCCCGCCTCGGCGTCGTCTCGGACACCGACGAGCCCGCCGGCGCTCCGCGCGTGGAGCCCGACGTCGTGGAGACCGGCCGGATGGCAGCCGAACGAGACCGGACTCGGATCCGCGTCGGACTGATCCTCCTGGGTGCCGCGGTCGGGTACGCAGTCGCTCGCGCCACCGTGCGAGCCCTGCGGTCGCGCTGACCGGGACGTCCGCCGGCGGCGTGCGCACGAGCCGGTGTCGAAATTTTCTGTGCCGGCGGTCAGACTCTCGGGCGTGACGGACTTCGAGTACACCCCGCTCCTCCCGCTCGCCGGTGACGAGACCGAGTTCCGCAAGCTCGACATCGGCGGCGTCGAGGCCGTCGAGCTCGGCGGACAGCAGTTCCTCCGCATCGAGCCGGCGACGCTCACCGCCCTCACCGCCCAGGCGATGTTCGACATCGCGCACTACCTGCGGCCGGGCCACCTGCAGCAGCTGCGCAACATCCTCGACGACCCCGAGGCCAGCGGGAACGACCGTTTCGTGGCCCTCGACCTGCTGAAGAACGCCAACGTCTCCGCTGGCGGCATCCTGCCGATGTGCCAGGACACCGGCACGGCCATCGTCAAGGGCAAGAAGGGCGAAGGCGTCCTGACCGGCGGCGGCGACGAGGAGGCCATCGCTCGGGGCATCTTCGACACCTACCAGACCGACAACCTGCGCTACTCGCAGATGGCGCCGCTGTCGATGTGGGAGGAGACCAACACCAAGACCAACCTCCCGGCCGAGATCAAGATCGCCGCGGTCTCCGACCCGGGCGCCGAGCTGAGGTACGAGTTCCTGTTCATGGCCAAGGGCGGTGGCTCGGCCAACAAGAGCTACCTGTACCAGGAGACCAAGGCGCTGCTGACGCCCGACAAGCTCCTCGCCTTCCTCGACGAGAAGCTCCGCTCGCTCGGCACCGCCGCCTGCCCGCCGTACCACCTCGCCGTGGTCATCGGCGGCACGTCGGCCGAAATGGCACTCGAGACCGCCAAGCTCGCCAGCACCCGCTACCTCGACTCGCTGCCCAAGCAGGGCTCGTCGCTCGGCCATGCGTACCGCGACGTCGAGTTCGAGGCCGAGGTCCTGAAGCTGAGCCAGGAGTTCGGCATCGGCGCCCAGTTCGGCGGCAAGTACTTCTGCCACGACGTGCGGGTCATCCGCATGCCCCGCCACGGCGCCTCGCTGCCCGTCGCGGTGGCGGTGTCGTGCTCGGCCGATCGCCAAGCGAAGGGCAAGATCACCGCCGACGGCGTCTTCCTCGAGCAGCTCGAGACCAACCCGGCCCGCTTCCTCCCCGACGTCGGTACCGAGGACCTCGGCGGCGACGTCGTCCAGGTCGATCTCAACCGCCCGATGCACGAGATCCAGGCTCAACTGTCCACCCTGCCCGTGAAGACCCGCCTGTCGCTCACCGGGCCGCTGGTGGTGGCCCGTGACATCGCCCACGCCAAGATCCAGGAGCGCCTCGACGCCGGCGAGTCGATGCCCCAGTACCTCCGGGATCACCCCGTGTACTACGCGGGCCCGGCCAAGACCCCCGAGGGCTACGCGTCGGGCTCCTTCGGCCCCACGACCGCCGGCCGCATGGACTCCTACGTCGATGCCTTCCAGGCCGCCGGCGGCTCGCTGGTGATGCTGGCCAAGGGCAACCGCAGCCAGCAGGTCACCGACGCGTGCAAGCGCCACGGCGGCTTCTACCTCGGCTCCATCGGCGGGCCCGCCGCCCGTCTCGCCCAGGACAACATCAAGTCCGTCGATGTCCTCGAGTACGCCGAGCTCGGCATGGAAGCCATCTGGAAGATCGAGGTCGAGGACTTCCCCGCCTTCGTCATCGTCGACGACAAGGGCAACGACTTCTTCGCCCAGGTCAACCGCCCGATCGACCTCAAGACCAAGACGATGAAGCAGGGTCGAGGCTGACCACCGACGCGTCGACGGCCGTCCACCGACGGCTGGCCCCACCTGCGCTGCTCGTCGTCCTCGCCGCAGTCCTGTGGGGCACCACGGGCACCGCGCAGGCGCTCGGTCCCGACGGCATCGACCCCCTCGTCGTCGGGTGGGTCCGCATGGCGGTGGGCGGGGCCGGCCTGGTGGCGCTCGTCGTCGCCCGGGGCGTTCCCGCGAGCCCGATGTCAAGGGCGTGGCTCGGCGTCGCCGTCGTCTCCGTCGCCGCCTACCAGCTCACGTTCTTCGGTGGCGTGCGGCTCGCCGGCGTCGCCCTCGGCACCGCCGTGGGCATCGGCTCCGCCCCGATCTGGGGCGGGCTCATCGACTGGTGGTTCGTGAAGTGGCGGCCGTCGCCGCGCTGGATCTTCTCGGCGGTCGTCGCCATCGCCGGCGCCGTCCTCGTCGCCGGCGACCCGGGCGACGCCGAGCGTCCCGCCCTCGGCCTCGTGCTCGCCGTCGGCGCCGGCGGCAGCTACGCGCTGTACGCGTACGCGCTCCAGCAGCTCGCCCGCCTGGGCGACCCCGACCGGGTGGCGGCCACCGTGTTCGTGGGCGCCGCGGTGGTCCTCTCTCCCGTGCTCCTGATCGGCGACCTCGGACCGCTCGTCACCGGCCGCGGCGTCCTCATGGCCCTGCACCTCGGGCTGGTCGCCTCGACGCTCTCCTACGCCCTGTTCACCCGAGGCGTACGCGACACACCCGTCGCCACCGCCACGCTCCTGTCGCTCGCCGAACCGCTCACCGCCGTCGTCCTGGGCATCACGATCGTCGGCGAGGACCTCACGACCCGGGCCGGCGTCGGTGTCGCGCTGTTGCTCGCCGGCGTCACCGTCGCTGCAACGGCGCGCCCCGTCAAACGGAGGTCTAGGTTGCGGGCATGAGCATGAACATCGGGATCTTCGGGGGAATCGCAGCGACGGGGACGATCGACGAGATCGTCGCCGACGTCCGCACGGCGGAGGAGCAGGGCTTCCCCAGTTACTGGGTTCCGCAGATCTTCGGCTACGACGCCCTCACCCTGCTGGCCGTCGTCGGCCGCGAGACCACCTCCATCGAGCTCGGCACGTCGGTGGTGCCGACGTACCCCCGGCACCCGGCGATGCTCGCCGCCCAGGCGCTCACCACCCAGCAGGCTGCGAGCGGCCGCTTCACCCTGGGCATCGGGCTCTCGCACCAACCGGTCATCGAGCACATGTTCGGCATGAGCTTCGAGAAGCCGGTGCGCCACCTGCGCGAGTACCTCGACATCCTCATGCCCCTCGTCAACGGCGACGGCGCCCCGGTGTCGGCCAGCGGGGAGACGCTCTCGGCCAACCTCGCGCTCGACGTGCCGGGCCAGCAGCCCGTGCCGGTCATGGTCGCAGCGCTCGGCCCGCAGATGCTCAAGCTCGCCGGCGCCCGCACCGCCGGCACCATCACCTGGATGACCGGTCCGCGCACCATCGAGGAGCACACCAAGCCGCACCTCGACAAGGCCGCCGCCGACGCCGGCAACCCAGACCCGCGCATCGCCTGCGGGCTCCCCGTCTGTGTCACCAGCGAGGTCGATGCCGCTCGTGAGCGGGCGGCCAAGGTCTACGCCATCTACGGCCAGCTGCCCAGCTACCGGGCCATGCTCGACCGTGAGGGCGCCGAGGGCCCGGCCGACGTCGCCATCATCGGCGACGAAGCCTCCGTGGCCGCTCGCATCGAGGGTCTGGCCGACGCCGGCGTCACCGACTTCGCCGCCAGCGAGTTCGGGTCGACCTCCGACGAGCAGCGCCGCACGCGCGAGCTGCTGGTCGGGCTCCTGGGCTGAGCCACGGTGAAGGTCCGCGTCGGCTACGGCCTCGGCACCCGCTCGACCACCAACGACGCCGAGCGCTACTCGCAGCTCGTCGACTCGCTCGAAGCGCTGCGCTTCGACTCGTTGTGGCTTTCCGAGAAGATCACCGACCACTGCCCCGACCCGGTGGTGGCCATGGCCTTCGCCGCCGCCCGCACCACCAAGCTCAAGTTCGGCACCAGCGTCATGGTGCTGCCGGGCCGCAATCCGATGCTGCTGGCCAAGGAGCTGGCCACCCTCGATCGGCTGTCCGACGGGCGGCTGCTGCCGGCGTTCGGTCTCGGCCAGGTCGACCCCGCCGAGCAGCAGGCCTTCGGCGTCGAGCGCACCGAGCGGGCCAAGCGGTTCAACGAAGCCCTCCCGCTGCTCCGTCGGTTCTGGACCGAGGAGTCGGTCGACCACGACGGCGAGTTCTTCCGGTACGAAGCCGCCCGTGTCCGTCCGTTCCCGGTGCAGCAGCCCATCGAGATCTGGTTCGGCGGCATCGCCCCGTCGGAGCTGAAGCGCACCGGCCGGCTCGGCGACGGCTGGCTTCCCAGCTTCTGCACCCCGGACGACGTGCGCGACGGAAGAACCGTCATCGAGCAGGTGGCCACGGAGCACGACCGTGAGATCGACCCCGAGCACTTCGGCGCGCTGGTCCCCTACGGCGTCGACGGCGTCCCTGACCTGGTGGCTGCGTTCCTGGCCAAGCGGCGTCCCGACGTCGATCCCGCCGACGTCGTCGCCGGCGACTTCACCTCGCTCAGAGCGCAGCTCGAGCGGTTCATCGAGGTCGGCGCCTCGAAGTTCGTGGTGGTCCCCTTCGTCGAGCCCGAGCGGTGGGACGACCACCTCGCCGAGGTCGCCGATGTCGTCATGCCCCTCCAGAACTGAGGGCGCGGCTCCGACTCAGCCCAGGCGGCGGGCGGGGGTGTCGCGCTGACGGCGGAACCGACCGAGGCCGCCGACGGTGTCGGCGTCGACCGGTCGCACCACCGCCGTGTGCGTCGTGGCCGTGGCCGCGAAGCGGCTGAGCACCAGACGTTCGGGCGTCTCCTGGGTGGTGGACCACGCCAGGAGGCCGGCGGCGCACAGCACCACGAGGATGCCCAGGAAGCGGCCGGCATCGGCCGCGTCGTCGACGACGGAGGCGCGTAGCGGGTTCTGGGCACCCAGGACGGGCGATGTGGCCGTCTGGCCCTGCTCGTCGGCCGGGAGCGACGCTCGTGCGGGCTGCTCGGCGAGATCGCCGTCGGTCAGCGGCGCGGGCGGCGTGAACGACGACCCAGAGTCGATGGGCGTGAACGACGGCGTGAAACCCCCGGTCTCGCCACCGGACGCCAGCGGCGGCCCGAAGGACACGTCGGGTAGCGACACGCCCGGCGAGAACTCCTCGGGCGCCGCGCTGACCTGGATCGAGGATGCGGTGGGCCGCTCGAAGATGATGCGGAACGGCGAGCCGTTCAGTCCGGCGGGACGGGTCTCGTCGACGCCCGGCGTGAGCACGATGTTGAGCTGATCGGCGAACTGGAGCGGGCCGAGGGCGAAACTCCACTCGGACCCGTCGTCCGAGATGACGCCCTGCACCGACGCCTTGCAGTCGGGGCTGGGCTTGTCGGCCCACGCTCCGGCATGGGCGCCGGTCCAACCCGAGCCGGCCTGACAGGCCAGGAGGATGGCGCTGTCGGCACCGAGGCCCGACGCGACCTGCAGCGTCAGCACCGGCGACCCGGTGTCGGCCGGCAGGGTCGCGCGGAGCGCGGCGATGGCGGTGGCACCTTCGGTGGCGCCCTCGACGAGGAGCTGGCCGGGCGTCACGTCGGCGCCGGCAGCGATCGGTGCGAGGAGGGGATCCTGGTTCGTGCGCGCCCACCAACCGGCGTCGTCGAGCGACGCCGCGCCCTCGGCGCCGGCGACCGCCGACCCCAGGATCGGCGCCATGACGATGAGGAACGTGCCGACCAGCAGGCCGAACGCACCAGCGAGACGGGCCCGTCGCCGAGCGGTCATCGATCGCCGGCCTTGAGCGGTGCCCGCCGACGGCCCTCGACCGGCCGGGCCGCGACCTCGCGGGTGGTGCGGGTCTCGGGCCCAGCCGACGAGCCATTGGCTTCCGGCGCCGGCGTCGACGCTGCACCCGAGCGGTTGATGGTGGCCATGTCTCCACCGAGATAGCTGGCGACGACGCGGGGGTTGGAGATGACCTCGTCGGGTGTGCCTTCGGCCATCGGGTGGCCCAGCTCGAGGGCGATCATCCGGTCGGAGATGCCGGTGATGAGGGGCATGTCGTGCTCGATGATGAGCAACGCACAACCGGTCTCGGCCTGGATGCGGGTGAGCAACGGACCGAGCGCCTCGGTCTCCTTCTGGGCGATGCCCGAGCTGGGCTCGTCGAGCAGGAGGACCGTGGGGTCGTGGGCCACGCACATGGCGAGGTCGACGATGCGCCGGGAACCCGTCGACAGCTCACGCACGAACTTGTCGCGGTAGGCGCCGAGGTTCATCAGCTCGATGAGGTCGTCGACCGTCCAGCTGACGTCCTCCTCCTGGCGGACCACGAGCGGCAGGTTGAGCATCGAGGCCAGGTGATCGTGGATGACCAGGTGGCGCTCGAGACCGATGGCGATGTTCTCGGCCACGGTGAGCGAGCCGGCGAGGCGAGCGTCCTGGAACGACCGTCCCAGACCCATCCAGGCCCGCTTGTCGGGGCCCCGGTTGGTGACGTCCTCGCCCTCGAAGTCGATGCGGCCCATCTCGGGGATGAGGAAGCCGGAGATGATGTCGAAGATGGTGGTCTTGCCGGCACCGTTGGGGCCGATGAGCCCGAGGATCTCGCCGCGATACAGCTCGAAGCTGGTGTCGTCGACGGCGGTGATGCCACCGAAGCGCTTCGACACCGAGTCGAGGCGCAGGACGGGTTCCTCATGGTCCTCGACGATGCGGCGCTCGCGGCCGTGGAACGTGTCCTTGGCGCCGGCGGACTTCTCGCCCTTGGCCGAGGATGCGCCCTCGAGGAACACCGAACGGACGATGTCGTCGCGTTCGAGCAGCTCGGCGGTGGGGCCCTCGAAGCGGACCTCGCCCTTCTCGAGGAAGTAGGCCCGATCGGCCACGGTCAGCGCGACGTTGATCGACTGCTCGACCAGGATGATGGCGGTGCCGCTCTCCTGGATGCGTCGCACGATGCCGAGCAGCTGCTCGACGATGGCCGGCGCGAGGCCCAGCGACAGCTCGTCGATGACCAGCAGCTTGGGCTTGGCGATGAAGGCCATGCCGAGCGCCAGCATCTGCTGCTCGCCACCCGAGAGGTTGCCGGCCATCTGGTCGATGCGCTCTTCGAGGCGGGGGAAGGTGCGCAGCACCTCGGCGTTGGCCTCGACGAGGTAGTCGGGGTCGTCGCGGTACAGCCAGCCGGCCGCACGGAGGTGCTCGGCCACGGTGAGCGTGGGGAAGACCGCCTTGCCGCCCGGCACCTGGATGACGCCGGCGGCCGTGGTGGCCACGGCATCGGTGTGGGTGATGTCGTGGCCGTCGAACCAGATCGCCCCACCGATGGGGTCGGTGACGCCGGAGATCGCCTTGAGCAGCGTCGACTTGCCGGCACCGTTGGTGCCCAGCAGGGCAACGACCTCGCCGTCGTGGACCTCCATGTCGACGCCGAACAGCACCTGCACCTGGTCGTAGGCGACCTCGACGCCCCGGCAGATGAGCAGCGCACCCTCGCCGGCGGCACGGGCGGCCTCGAGCTCGGCGGCGGCGTCGAGCGACTTCTGGGCCTGCTCGACGTCACGGGGGACGAACTTCGCCGCCGAGGCGCCGACCGCTCCGGCCAGGCCGACGATGACGGCCAGGCCCGTGGTGGCGGAGCGGTACGACGACTCGGCGAGACCACCCACGATGACCGAGCCGACGAGTCCGCCGAAGCCGACCAGGATCAAGGACCACCCGTAGGCCTGGGTTCGGATGCGGGCCGGGGTCACCATGGCCACCAGCGGGTAGTACGCCGGCTGGAACGCGCTGAACCCGGTCGCCGCGAGCACGGAGAACGCGAGCGAGCCAGCGGCGAACGGCATGATCGCCATGAAGATGAGCCCGACCGCGCCGGCGGTGAACGACAGCCCGGTGATGGTGGCGAGGCGTGGCAGGTTGCCGTCGGCGATGGCCCTGCTGGACAGGACCTGTCCGTAACGCAGTCCTGCGAGGGTCCCTGCGCCGGCGAGGAACGCCTGCACGCCCCGCATGAAGGGCGAGAAGCCGTAGATGTCCTCGAAGAACAGGGACGAGATCGTGCCGATGGTCAAGAAGCCGGAGCCGAGGAGGAAGGCACCGAGGTAGAGGCGGCGCATCGACGGGATGGCGAAGAGGGTCTTGCGGGCCTCGGTGAAGGGGACGGCGTCCTCGTCGTCATCGGCCTCGGGCGTCAGGTCCTCGCCCATGGTGGGGACGACGTCTTCGTCTTCGATGTCGTCGCGCAGGGTTCCACCCCGCTTGGGGTTGGGCAGCCTGAGGGTGGCCCCGATGAGGAAGACCGTGGGGATCGCGAGCACGAGGAACATCGGCTGCCAGCCGAAGAACCCGGCGCCGGCGCCGATGGCGACCGCGGTGACGCGTGAGATCGGGTTGGCCGCTCGGTGGAACTCGAAGACCCGCGGCAGGACGTCTGGCTTGTAGTAGTCGGTGAGCAACGAGGCGTGGACCGGATCGTTGATGGTCCGTCCGAGGCCTGAGCCCATGCGGGCGATGACCAGCAGGAACAGCAGCCCGGTCCAGCCGGCGATGCCGGTGAGCATCGACATGCTCATCCAGCCGAGTGCCGCGAAGAAGACGAGGCGGGCCCGGTTGAAGCGGTCCGCGACATAGGTGAGCGGAAGGACCGCGAACAGCACGAACACCGAGACGAGGGCCGAGATGAAGATGATGCCGCCGTCGCTGAGCGCGAGGTCGTCGCGGATCTCGGGCGTGACGATCCCGTAGAGGATCTGATCGAGCTCGTCGACGAAGTTGAGGCCGAAGAGGACGAGCAGCGGCGTCGCCGACGCGCCCATCGTGACCGCGTTCATCCGGTCGCGGAGCTTCATCGCCGACCTCCTGCTGCGGCTGCCGGAGTGGAGCCGTTGGTGCTGGGTTGGAAGTGCTTGTGGAGGTGGACCTCGTCGGACGGGAGCTGCGCGCCGCACTGATGGCATGGCACCAGCCCTGCGGCGGGCTGGTCGACGAGGACGTCGACGTCGGCGACGAGCGTGGCATCGGAACCGTCCAGCGACGCCACGCGCGCACCCGAGGGGATCTCGAGCTTGCTCTCCTGCAGCGAGTCGGCGACGAGGCTGGGCACGTGGATCCCGTGCTTGGCGGCCACCTTGCGCAGCCAGTTGTCGCGGATGCGGAAGACGCCTTCGGAGAGTCCACCGGGCAGCGTCATCAACAGCACCATGAGGCCGAGACCGGTGGTGAGGAACCCGACGAACTCGATGTCCCGCAGGAAGGGGAGCAACGGGAGACCCACCACGTAGACCGCACCGAGCACCGCGCCCGAGATCGAGCCCACGCCACCGATGACCGCCATCACGAACAGCTCGACCGACTTGTCGGCGGTGAAGGCGCCCGGGCTGAAGACGGTGTTCTGGTAGGCGAGGAGTGCTCCGGACATGCCGGCGATGAAGCCCGACACGGCGAACGCCGCCATGCGGGTGGCGGCCAGGTTCACGCCGTAGGCCTGCACCAGGCGGCCGTTGTCACGAGCGCCGATCAGGATCCGTCCGGTCCGGTTCTTGCGCAGCGACTTGGCCATCGCCATCGCCAGCAGCAGGAACACGCAACACAGGTAGTAGAACTTCGCATCGGGCATGATCGTGATCGGTCCGATGTCGGTCTCGGTCGACAGGTCGATGCGACCCCACAGGATCGGTCGCTGGATGAACGCCCCATCCTTCGGGAGCATCCACCCGAAGAACTCGCGCTTGAGCACGACACCTTCGACCATGAACGCGAACGAGAGCGTCGTGACCGCCAGGAAGAGCCCCTGGATGCGCAACGCCGGCAATCCGACCAGGACCGCGACGATCGCGCCGACCATGGCACCGGTGAACACGGAAGCGAAGAAGTCCCACTGCTGGTTCGCGGCGAGGCCACCAGCGACGCCGGACCCCACGCCGGCGATGGCGTACTGGCCCAAGGAGATCTGGCCGGTCCATCCGGTCAGGATCACCAACGAGACACCGATGATGGCGTAGAGCACCATCAGCGTCGCCTGTGGCGTCTTGACGTCGCCGAAGATCCATGGCGCCGCCAGCGTGAGCGCGCCGATCACGCCGAACACGGCGTAGCGAGCGGTCTTCACCTCGGGAACGTCGCGCAGCTCGGTGGGGATCGGCCGGAACTCCTTCACGGCCTGCCACGACGATGCACCCAGCTCCATGGCTCGGGACAGGCTCGAACGCTGGATCAGGAGGGCGGCGGTGATCACCACGAACATCGCCGCGGTCGACAAGGCGGCCCGATTGGTGGCGAAGATGGCCGATCGTTCGATCACACCGATGAAGAGCCCGGCGCCGAACGCCGCCGGGAGGCTCTCCATCTTGGCCATGACCGCGACCGCGAGACCGAAGAGCAGCGTGGACAGGCCGACGAACCCGGTGAGCGGGATGCCGACCAGTGGGCCGCGCAGGAACACGCCGAGCGCCGACAGCACGGCGGCGAGCATCCACACGATGGTCGACACCCGCTTGGTGGGGATGCCGAGGAGGCTGGCCCGCTCGGCGTTCTCGGCCGAGGCACGCACCGCGATGCCGATGTCGGTGTACCGGAAGAACGCGCCGAGCGCGACCACGAGGATGACCACGACGATCACGGTCATGAGGTGGTCGCCGGTGTAGGTCACGACGCCGATGCGTTTCTCCACCCCCGAGACGGGTGAGTTGTAGTCGAAGGCGAGACTGTCGATCAGGTTCCCGCCCACCCACTGCTTCGAATAGAACTCGAGGATCAGCAGCACGAGGCTGACGCCGATGGTCACGACGGTGAGGATGAGCCGCGGGGCGTTCGAGAACCGTCGCACGAGGGTGACCTCGGTGAGGCCGCCAAGCAGCGCTCCACCGATGATGACGATGGGGATCACCGCCATGTACGGCACCCCGCGCTTGGCGATGAGCAGCAACGCGATCACCGCCGGCACGGCGCCGAGCTGCGCCTGGGCGAAGTTGATGATCCGGTTGGCGCGGTACACCAGGATCAAGCCCATCCCGACCAGGGCGTAGAGCGCGCCGATCACCGCACCGTCGACGAGGACCTCACGGGGAATCGGCTTCGGGTAGCGCCCGATCTCGAGGAGGCCGACCTCGAGGAACCAGATGTCGATCCGGCCGAAGACCAGCTGCACGCCGATCTCGACCAGCACCACGTACAGGACGACCACCTTGAAGATGCCGCCGAAGCGCGGGTGGGACCACGCGGTGTCGAATGCGCTCCGAAGTCTGGAGAGCGCTGATCGGGTGCCGTCCGGCAGGGCAATGGTGCTCACGAGTTCGAGACCGGGATCTGTCCGAGCCCGGCCGGCCACTGCCCGGCCCGGTAGCGCTTGCCTCCGGCGACGGGGACGTAGGCGCCCGGCTTGCCGTCGAGCGACGACCGGGCGGTGTTCGACCAGTACACCTCCTTGGCATCGCCGAGGCCGGTGTAGTCACCGGGACCCCAGTTGGCCAACGGACTCTCGGGGGTGCCGCCCGACTCGGGCAGCGTGTCGAGGACGGCCTTCTCGAAGGTGAGGGGGTTGAGGTTGGGACCCGCGAGGTGGACACCGAGGCCCACCAGGTAGGCATAGGTCCAGGTCACGCCACAGCCGTTGTCACCACACGGATGACCGCTCTTGCCGACATCTCGCCAGGCCCGAGCCTGGTCGGTGTCGTCGAGCGGGATGTTGAGACCCAGGTGACTGGGCCCGAAGGCGTGCTCCATGATCGCCGGGTGGTAGAGCCGCCCGAGCTTGTCGTAGTCGAGCAGGCCGAGCCCGGGCATCAGGAACTCGGGGTAGTACTTGTTGCCGTCGAGCCCCGCCGTGTAGAACGCCGGCGCGATCGGGTCGCACATGCAGACCACGGTGGTCACCTTCGCCGAGATCTGCTTCTGCACGGTGGCCTGCGTCTGCGTGGTGGCGGTCTCGATGTTGGACTCGTAGGTGAAGACGTCGTTGGCCACGGAACCGCCGCAGGCCTTGACGCCGGCGAGGACCCGCTTGCCGTTGGCGACGTTGGCCTCGATCTCAGGGGTGATCACGCCCAGCTTGCGAGGCGTGTCGCGTCCGCCGATGGTCGGGTGGATGTTCCGGCCCGCGTGGTCGGCCGTGCCCTTCGCCATCTTCTTGCAGTAGTAGTCGATGATGTGGTCGGCGGTCTGCGTGCCGCTCATGAAGGTGTCGTACCGGAACGGCCGTCGCTGCGAGTACAGGCTCTCCTCGAAGTGCTGGCCACCGAGCGTCACGATGCCGTTCTTGGCCCACACGTCGAAGACCGAGGCGTAGAGCGACGTGCCCCAGATCACGGCGAACGGCTTGAGCTTGACGACCTCCTGGGCCGCAGCGAGGCACTTGTCGTAGTCGGGCGGCGTGGTCGGGCAGTCGCCGACGACGCGGATCATCTTGATCTTGCGGCCGTAGGTCTCCATCCGCTTGTTGACGAAGTCGAAGTAGGCCTGCATCGACTCGACGTTCTGCTGCTCGGTCGTGGCCAGGCCCTGGGGAGCGAGCACGGCGTCGACCGCCTCGCTGGGCTTGGACGAGAAGTAGACGACCTTGATCTCCTTGTCGGTCACGCCCTGGTAGGTGGCACCGCCGTTGTTGCCGGCGAACTTCGGCACGCAGGGCGGTGGGTTGCGGACGATCGCGAACTGCTTGCCGTCCTTGCAGTGGCTGGTGTCGCCGGCGATCGGACCGCCACCTCCACCGACACCGCCGCCGCCACCACCGGTGGTGCCCTCGACGCCACCGCCGGATGAACCGGTCGATCCCGAGCCGCTCGAGCCGGAGCCCGACGGGCCCGACGAGCCCGGATCGAAGCCCTCGACGCCGCTGTCGATGATGCCGTCACCGTCGGTGTCGATGCCGCCGTCGACGGCGGTGGGGTCGAAGCCGTCGACGGAGCCGCCGCCGGCACCTCCGCCCGCCGAGAAGTCGCCGCCACTGCCCAGCGTGGCGAGGTTCTGCTGACCCCCACCCCGACTCGGTGCGACGGCGATGAACATGCCCTGCACCAGCGCGAGCACCAGGAACGGCGCATACAGCTTGACCCACGAGGTTCGCACGTGAACTCCCCCAAAGAGATTCGAACGAGGCGTCGGAAAGGCTTCCCCGGACCCCTTGCGCAGGTAGTTCGGAGTCCGGGTCGTCGTTTCCTGCCTGGCGATGTGACGAATTCCTCAGGTCCCGGCGATTACGGTCCTCGTCATGAAATTCGCGCTCATCTTCGCCAACACCGGACCCTTCAGCGACGGGCCGACCGCCGCCGCCATGGCCAAGGCCGCCGAGGAGTCAGGATTCGAGTCGCTGTGGACGGTCGAGCACGTCGTGGTGCCCTCCGGCTACGAGTCGACCTACCCCTACGACCCGTCGGGGAAGATGCCGGGCGGCGAGGAGTTCGCGATTCCCGATCCGCTGATCTGGCTGAGCTACGTCGCCGCCGCCACCGAGCGCATCCACCTGGGCACGGGCATCCTCATCCTCCCCCAGCGCAACCCGGTGGTCCTCGCCAAGGAGGTCGCCACCCTCGACCACCTCAGCGGCGGCCGGGTCGAGCTCGGCATCGGCGTGGGCTGGCTCGAGGAGGAGTTCGACGCCATCGGTGAGCCCTTCCACGAGCGGGGCAAGCGCACCGACGACTACGTGGCCGCGATGCGCGCCCTGTGGACCCAGGACAAGGCCACCTACCACTCGGAATTCACCAACTTCGACGAGTGCATCTCGCTCCCCCGCCCCGCCCAGGGGTCGGTGCCCATCCACGTCGGCGGGCACACCGACATCGCCGCCAGGCGCGCCGGCCGTCTCGGCGACGGCTTCTTCCCAGGCAAGGGCGACCCGGCCGAGCTCTCCCGCCTCTTCGATGTCGTGCGCGGCGCTGCCGTGGAGGCCGGCCGCGACCCTGACGCCGTCGAGTACACGTGCGGTGGCGCCACCATCGGCGGCGGTGCCGTCGACACCATCAAGGCCCTCCAGGACATCGGTGTCGACCGTGTCGTCGTGCCGGCGTTCGCGTTCTGGAACGACACGGCCGACTCCCTCGCCCGCTACGGCGACGAGGTCATCGGCCAGTTCGCCTGACGTGGGCAGGTCTGCGGGTCAGACCTGCGGGGGAACGCTTCCGGCGCCACCGCCACAGCTCTCGAGCCGTACCCGGCCGTCGTTGCGGCTGATCTGCGCCGCAGGGGTCGACTCGGCCCACTGGGTGAGTGTCGACTCGAGCTCGTCGGTGTCACGGTCGGTGTCGCCGACGAAGTCGGCGCGCACGCAGGCCTGGTCGCCCTGGACCCACGTGACGGCCCAGTCACCGCCCCAACCGTCGACGGCGCGCACGGCATCCGACGGGTTCACCGTGGACTCGCCGGTGGTGAACAACCCGTAGAGGAAGAGCGCGCCGATGACCCCGTCGTCGACGATCTCACCGCCGGCCGGCGGCACCGGCACCTCGAGGCGAGGCTCGCGCGAACGGTACAGATCCGGGAACAGGAACTGCTCGGAGGTGTCCGGCGGATCGGTGAGGGCGGCGTCGACGCCACGCTCGCCGTTCTCGGCCAGCAGTCGCCCCACGAACACCTCGCCCTGCTGGTACGGCGCTCCGATCTGGAACAGCAGGATCGGTGGGAACGCATCGACGTCGATGCCCGAGGCGAACTCGGCCTCCTCGGCCCGGACCTGGTCGCGGAACTCGGATGGCTGCTCACTCAACCACTCGGATTCGACCCGGCTGGCGTTGCCCTCGACGACGGCCGAGAGACCCAGCGAGATCTCGTCCTTGCGGTCGTCGTACTGGGGGCGGTTCAGCTCGAAGTGCTGGTCATCGAGCGCGTGGACCAGCTCGTGGACGATGGTCTTCTGCACATAGGGAGTGGGCGTGCGGCCGCGGACGACGAGCTCGTTGGTCTCGGTGTCGTAGAACCCCAACACCCCGGCGGCGAAGATCTTGCGGAGCTCGTCGAGCAGGCTCTCGTCGGGGTCGAGCAGCCCGAGTGCCCGGTAGAAGACCTCGCTGTCCTCGACGTCCTCGACGTCCTCCTCGAAGTCCTCGAGCAGCCGCGCCTCGAACGCCGCATCGTCGTCGAGCTCGACCACGACGTCGCTGAGGAACTCGAGCCCGCGTGCCTGCTCGACGTAGGTCTGGAGCTCGGCGACCAGAGCGAGGAACTCCGCCTCGGACACCGGCGGTGTCTCGGGCTCGGAGGTCGACGACGTGGGTTCGTCGGCGTCGGGCTCCGTCGTGGACGACGACGTGGTGGGCTCCGATGACGGTGCGGCGACAGGACCGTCGTCTCGCACCACGAACGCGACGACGCCGATGAGGAGCACGAGAACCGCGGCGACGGCACCGACGACCGGCCCGAGCCGGCGGCCACGCTCCGGGCCGGCCGGATCTCGGTCCGGGCCGGGGAACGAGGGCGGCCCCGTCACCGGCGGACCGGACGGCGCACCCGGGGTGGCCCACGGCGGCGTGGACCCCGAGGGCGGGGGCGGTGGCGGCGGGAAGTTCGTCATGTCGTGTCCAGGGGTCGAGAGCACCGAACGGTATCGGGGACGCCGGTCGCGCAGGGGTCACGCTGCCGCCGGACCGCTCGGGGCCGTAGCCTCGCCGGATGGCCCGCATCTCGACCCGCATCACCGACCTGCTCGGCATCGACGTCCCCATCGTCCAGGCACCCATGGGTTGGATCGCCAGAGCCCAGCTCGCCTCGGCCGTGTCCAACGCAGGCGGCCTCGGCATCATCGAGACCAGCAGTGGCGAGCTCGACAACGTCAAGGCCGAGATCGCCAAGATGCGCGACCTCACCGACAAGCCCTTCGGCGTCAACATCGCCCAGGCGTTCGTGCGCGACCCCGGCATCGTCGACTTCGTCGTCGAGCAGGGCGTGCGCTTCGTCACCACGTCGGCCGGCGACCCCACGAAGTACACGGCGCAGCTCAAGGAGGCCGGGCTCACGGTGTTCCACGTCGTGCCCACCCTCGCCGGCGCCCGCAAGGCGCTCGACGCAGGTGTCGACGGCCTCGTGGTCGAGGGCGGCGAGGGCGGCGGCTTCAAGAACCCCCGCGACGTCGCGTCGATGGTCCTGTTGCCGCTGGTCGCCGGCATCACCGACAAGCCCATCATCGCCGCCGGCGGCATCGTCGACGGCCCGACGATGGCCGCCGCGTTCGCGCTCGGCGCCGAGGGCGTGCAGATGGGCACCCGCATGGTGTCGGCCGCCGAGTCACCGGTGCACGAGAACTGGAAGCAGGCCATCGTCGATGCGGCCGAGACCGACACGGTCTTCCTCAACCGCCACAGCCGTCCCGGACTGCGAGCCCTCCGCACCGAGCTGACCACCAGACTCGAGACGCAGGAGGCCGTCGACCTCGGGCAGGCCTTCGGCAACGTGATGGACGTGTACTTCGGCGGCGACATGGAGGCCGGCGTCGCCCTCACCGGCCAGGTCGCCGGCCGCATCGACCGCGTCCGCCCCGTGGCCGAGATCATCGACGACTGCGTCGCCGGCTTCCACGCCACCATCGACCGGCTCGCGGCTTACCGAAGCTGATGGCGCAACGGCTGATCCACGTCGGCGCCGACGGAGTGCGTCGCGTCGTCGACCCGGACCGCATCGACGAGGTGCACCCCGATCGAGCCGGCGCCAAGACCTGGATCTGGCTCGACCTCACGGCGCCCACCGACGACGAGCTCAACGAGGTCGCCCGCCGCTTCTCGTTCGACCGGGTGACCCGCGACGACCTGGTCGAGGACCAGTTCCCCAAGCTCGAGCGGCTCGAGAAACACTGGATGCTGGTGGTGCACGCGCTGGCCGCTGATGCCCATGCGGTCCGCACGGTCGAGCTCGACATCATCGTGGGATTCGGGTGGATCGTCACCGTCCATGCAGAGGACCTCGCCAGCATCGACCACGTCTTCGAGCGGGTGCAGCGGCCCAACTTCGCAGCCGACGACCCGCGTCACCTCGGCGCTCGCATCACCGAGTTCGTGGGTGAGCGCTACCTGCCACTGCTCGACGACCTCGACGCCCAGATCCTCGATCTCGAGGACGGCGCCTTCGTCGGCGACCCGACGGTGCTCGCCGACCTCCAGGCCCTCCGGCGGGACATCTCGTTGCTGCGCCGTGTACTCGGCCCGCAGCGACGCGTGCTCGAAGTGCTCCTACGCAGCGAGCACGGCCTCGACGAGCGGGCGCGGCGCGACCTCAACGACGCCGTGGACCACCACGACCGACTGGTCGAGTCTCTCGACACGGCCCACCAGATGGTGAGCTCGGTGGTCGACACCTACCGGGGTGCCACCGCCGAGAAGATGAACGAGGTGATGAAGGTCCTCACCGTCTTCACTGCGATCTTCATGCCGCTCACCCTGATCGCCGGCGTCTACGGCATGAACTTCCAGCACATGCCCGAGCTCGACGAGCCGTGGGCGTACGGCACCGTTCTCGCCACGATGGTGGTCATCGCCGGCGGGCTCTGGCTCTACTTCGTGCGCCGGGGGTTCATCGGCGGACCCAAGATCAGCGACCTCGCCCGGCCGGCGAAGGCCGCCGGCCGGGTGGGTCGAGGTCTGGCTTCGGCGGCGGCCTTGCCGCTACGGGTGACCACCCGGGTCTTCACCTCGGACGACACCCGCGAGTAGCGAGGGGCGACTACTTGTCGCGCAGGAAGCGGCGGAGGATCTTGCCCGAGGCCGACTTGGGGATCTCGTCGATGAACTCGACCATGCGGACCTGCTTGTAGGTGGCGACCTTCTCCTTCACGAAGTCCTTGACCTCGTCCGCGGTCAGCTCCTGGCCCGGGGCGACGGTGACGAACGCCTTGGGCAGCTCGCCCGCCTCGTCGTCGGGGATGCCGATGACCGCGCAGTCGGCGATCTTCGGGTGGCTGAGCAGCAGCGCCTCGAGCTCCGCCGGCGGGACCTGGAAGCCCTTGTACTTGATGAGCTCCTTCACCCGGTCGACGATGGAGAAGTGGCCGGCCTCGTCGATCTCGGCGACGTCGCCGGTGTGGAGCCAGCCGTCCTCGTCGATCGTGGACGACGTGGCCTCGATGTTGCCGAAGTAGCCCTTCATCACCTGCGGGCCGCGGACCCACAGCTCGCCGCGACCACCGACGTCCTGGTCGGTGCCGTCGGCGTCGACGATGCGGCATTCGGTGTTGGGGACGGTGATGCCCGAGGTGCCGGGACGGAAGCCGCCCACCGGGGTGGCATGCGAGACCGGCGAGAGCTCGGTCATGCCGTAACCCTGGACGACCTCGGTGCCGATGCGCGCCGCCGCCTCCATGGCCAGCTCGGCGCCGAGTGGCGCCGCGCCGGAGAAGACCATCTTCAGCGACGACAGGTCGTAGCTGTCGACCAGCGGGTGCTTGGCCAGCGCGAGCACCATCGGCGGCACCGCGAAGAAGCGGGTGACCTTCTCGTCCTGGATGGTCTTCAGCGCTTCCTCGAGGTCGAAGCGAGCCATCGAGAGCACCCGGACGCCACTGGCCAGCAGGCCGTTCATCAGCACCTGCATGCCGTAGATGTGGAAGAACGGCAGGGCGGCGACGGCGACCTCGCCCGGCTCGAAGGGGATGACCGGTTCGATCTGGGCGAGGTTGGCGACGAGGTTCTTGTGGGTGAGCATCACGCCCTTGGACAGGCCCGTGGTGCCCGACGAGTACGGCAGCACGACGACGTGGTCGTCGACGTCGACGTCGACCTGTTCGATGGGCGCACCGAACAGATCGGCGAACGGCGTGGTGCCCTCGACCGAGTCGATGGTGACGATCTCGGTGACCTCGGTGCCCTCGATGGCGTCGCGCGCCGTCTCGAGGAACATCTCGATGGTGACCAGGATCGTGGCCTTGGAGTCCTGCAGCTGATGGCGGATCTCGTCGGCGGTGTAGGTGGGGTTCAGCGTCGTGTTGGTGCCACCCGCCACCGCGACGCCGTGGAACACGACGGCGTACTCGGGAAGGTTCGGCGCCATGATCGCCAGGGTCGAACCGGGCCCGAAACCGCGCGCCGCGAGACCGCCGGCGAAGGAGTGGATCATCTGCTTCAGCTCGCCGAACGTGTACCCACGGCCACTGGTCACATCACTGATCGCTGGTTGGTCGGCGAGCTGGTCGGCCATGCGCAGGACGTACGTGGTGATCGGGACATCGGGGATGTCGACATCGGGAAGCGGGCTCGTGTGCACGATGGTCATGCGCCGCATCCTGCCAGTTGTCCGTGACCGGATTCGACCCGTGCGTGGGCGAAGATGGCTGGATGGCCGCATCGATCTACGACGACCTCTTCGGCGTCGCCCGTTCTGCGCCCGACCGGCCGTGCCTGCTCCTCGACGACCACGAGTGGACCTACGGCCGCCTCGACCGGCGCGCCGGCCAGTTCGTCGGCGCACTGGCCCAGCGTGGCCTCACGGTCGGCGATCGTCTGGTGGTGCAGGTCGACAAGTCCGCCGACGCCGTCGCGCTCTACCTGGCCTGCCTGCGCACCGGCGTCGTCCACGTTCCGCTGAACACCGCCTACACCCCGACCGAGGTCGCGTTCTTCGCGACCGACGCGGGCGCCGGCCTGTTCGTGGGCCGTCCCGGACACCGGCCGCCGGCGGACGTACCCGCCGACACGCTCGGCGGCTCCGACGGCGGCACGCTGGCGTACCTCGCCGATCGCCAGACCGACCTCCCACCGGTCGTCGAACGATCGGGGGACGACTGGGCGGCGATGCTCTACACCTCCGGCACCACGGGGCGCTCGAAGGGCGCCATGCTCTCGTGCTCGAACCTCGTCGCCAACGCTCGGGCGCTGCACGACGCCTGGCGCTTCGAACCGGACGACGTGCTGCTGCACGTCCTGCCGATCTTCCACGTCCACGGCCTGTTCGTGGCGCTCCACTGCGCGTTCCTCGCCGGCGCGTCCGTCCGATTCCACGAGCGGTTCGACGTCGAGTCGGTGCGACGCGACCTCCGTCGGTCGACCGTGATGATGGGCGTGCCGACCCACTACGTGCGCCTGCTCGCCGACCCGACATTCTCGGCCGACGACGCCGCGAGCATGCGGCTGTTCACCTCGGGCTCCGCTCCACTGTCGGCCGCCGATCACGAGGCGTTCACCGCTCGCACCGGGCACCGGATCGTCGAGCGCTACGGCATGACCGAGACGATGATCCTGACGTCCAACCCCTACGACGGCGACCGGGTGCAGGGCACGGTCGGGTACCCGTTGGCCGGGGTCGAACTCCGCGTCACCTCCGAGGCCGGATCGCCCGCTGCGCCCGGCGAGGTCGGCACCGTCGAGATCCGAGGCGACGGAGTGTTCCTCGGCTACTGGCAACTGCCCGAGAAGACCGCGGACTCGTACCGCGACGACGGTTGGTTCGTCACCGGCGACCTCGGCCTCCTCGACGCCTCTGGCCGCCTGACCCTGGTGGGGCGGGGCAGCGACCTCATCATCTCGGGCGGCCTGAACATCTACCCCAAGGAGATCGAGGCCGTCCTCGATGCGGTCGACGGCGTGGTCGAGACGGCCGTGGTGGGTGTCCCCGATCCCGACTTCGGGGAGGCGGTGGTGGCGGTCGTGGTCGCCACATCGGGCTCCGACCTCGACGAGCACACGCTCCGCTCGACGTGCGATGAGCATCTCGCCCGCTTCAAGCACCCGAAGCGCTACGTCGTGGTCGACGCGCTCCCCCGGAACGCCATGGGCAAGGTCCAGAAGGCGATGCTGCGCGAACAGCTCCGCCCCTAGAGCGGCGTCCGACAGCCATTTGCCAAGATGGCCGTGTGCCCGCGCTGCTGACCGACTCGTCGCTCCCCGTCCCCGACGGCGTCGCCGACGAGATCGAGCGCCAGTTCGCCTTCCTCGCCGCACCGGGCCCGACGCTCACCGGCGCCGAGCGCGTGGCGGTGGCCGCAGCAGCGAGGGCGGCACGAGCCGGATCCGCAGGCCCTGCGGCGTCACCGCTGGTCCGTGCCGCGCAGGAGATCGCCGTGCGAGCCTGGGAGATCGACCGGTCGTTCCTCGACGCGCTGCTCTCCGATGGCCTGACGATCCACCAGTACGTCGAGGTGCTCGGCATCGTCGCCCGCACCACCGCCATCGACACCGCGGTCCGCGGGCTCGGCGCACCCGAGGTCGCACTGCCGACCCCGATCGCAGGCGAACCGACCGGCGAGATCGACCCCGAGGCCAAGACGCGCAGTGCGCTGATCCCCACCGTCGGGTCGGCGAATCCGGTCACGGTGCTCAACGCGCTCCCGCCCGAGTCGGCCCACCAGGAGTCATTGTCCGACGCGCTCTACATGTCGTACGTGCAGATGGGCGACCACGACATCGACCTCGGCCTCCACCGGACGCAGATCGAGCTGGTGGCGGCGCGCACCTCGTCGGTGAACGAGTGCGTCTACTGACTGATCGCCCATGCCGGCATGCTCCGTGCGAGCGCCACCCACACCGATCGACCTGCCGAGCCGTCCGCCGCCGCGCATGACGACGTCGACCCGCTCGTGCCCGGCGGCGCCGAGCTGCTGGCGTTCACCACCGCAGCGCTCGCCAGCGCTGCGCATGACGACCCCACCTTGGTGGCCGCACGCGCCCGTCTCGTCGCCGCAGTCGGCGACGCGGGTGCCGCGAGGGCAGCGACCGTGGCCGGGAGCTTCGAGATGATGAACCGTCTGCTCGACGCGTCCGGCGTCCCGGTCCCGCCGCAGATGTGCGACGTCGGGCGCGACCTCGGCGTGATCGACTGACCACGGTGCCGATCCTCGACACCGAGACCTGTCGAACCCGGCTGTCCGGCGCGGACCACGCAGTCCTCGCCACCGTCGGCACCGATGGAAGCCCCCATGCCGTGCCGGTCTGCTTCGTGGTCCTCGACGACGTCGTCGTGGTGCCGGTCGACACCGTGAAGCCCAAGTCGACCACCGCGCTCCGGCGTTCGGCGAACGTCGCCACCTCCGGCCGGGCATCGTTGCTCGTCGAGCGTTGGGACCCCGACGACTGGTCGCAGCTGTGGTGGGTGCGTGCCGACCTGGTGACGATCGATCTCCCGGACGAAGCCCGTGGGCGAGCGGCGGACGCCCTACGCGACCGCTACGTCCAGTACCGCGAGGCCACCTTCGCCGACCTGCTCAGCCTCCGGATCGACCGACTCAGCGGCTGGTCAGCTGCTGCCGGATGACGTCAGGATCGACCTCGGGACCGGCGCCGGGGAGGAATGCCTCGTGCACGTCGATCGCCAGGCGAGCGACGACCCCGGGGTTGCTCGGCACGACTCCATCGGGGAAGCAGGCGGGGTTCGCCGACAGGTAGCCGGCCGCG
Organism: Acidimicrobiales bacterium; assembly: GCA_041618235.1. Classification (GTDB taxonomy): domain Bacteria; phylum Actinomycetota; class Acidimicrobiia; order Acidimicrobiales; family Salinilacustritrichaceae; genus Salinilacustrithrix. Next base: position 13,462 of record JBFJNI010000006.1, on the reverse strand, counting down.
TCCTGCACCGCGCGATGGCGTGCGGTGTCGTCGTCGGAGGCGTGCTCGAAGCGCCACTGCCCAGCACGCTCGACGATGTGCGGCTTGTCCGAGGCCGGCACGAGGCCAGAAGCGGGGAACACCCGGCAGTCGTAGCTCCGGCAGGTCCGGGGCCGTACCTCGTAGATCGAGCAACCGCCGTCGACGAACATCGGACAGTGGCCCCGGTCGTCGTAGCCGAGCACGACCCACTCCGGCGGCGCACCCGGCGCGGGGAAGACGACGTCGGCGGGGATCCGACGGAGGGTCTCGGTCTCGTCGGGGCCGATCTGGATGAACTGCGACGACGTGCAGCACGCGACGCAGTCGCCACACGGCACGTCGACGGTGCCGTCGCCGGCCGCGACATCGGTGGTCGCCCGCAACCAGGCGCTGAACGTCCCCGCGGGCAGGGTCGGATTCACGGCAGGGACAGCGCGGCCCGGAGGGCGTCGAGCCGCTCGGCCCGCACGCGGAACCACGCCCACTTGCCGCGCTGCTCACGCTCGAGCAGGCCGGCCTTCACCAAGGTCGAGAGGTGGTGGCTCACCGTGGGCTGCGAACGCCCCAGCGGCTCGTGCAGGTCGCAGGCGCAGGCCCAGCCGTCACCGGACGCGGCGATCATGCTGAGGAGTCGCAGCCGGGCCGGGTCGGCCAACGCCTTGAGCGCCGATGCCAGCTCGACCGCGTCGGCCTCGTCGAGCGGATCGTGCAGTGGCGGGCAGCAGTCGGGCTCGGTCATCCGGTCGATCATCAGGGAACATATTGACACGGATCGAATCGTCTGTCATCGTTTCGACCATCATCGAATCGATGATGATCGAACTGAACTGCTGAGGAGTCCCCCACATGCGCCTGCAACTCGCCCTCGACGTCACCGACCTCGACGAGGCCATCGCCTTCTACTCGAAGATGTTCGCCACCGAGCCCGCCAAGGTGAAGCCCGGCTACGCCAACTTCGCCATCGAGAACCCGCCGCTGAAGCTGGTGCTGTTCGAGAGCCCCACCGGCGGCACCATCAACCATCTCGGTGTCGAGACCGAGACGGCGGCCGAGGTGGGCGCGGCCGAGGCCCGACTCAGCGAGTCGGGCCTCGAGACCACGGGCGTCGACGACACCGTGTGCTGCTACGCCGAGAAGACCGAGACCTGGGTCGAGGCCCCCGACGCTGTTCGTTGGGAGTGGTATGTCAAGACCGGCGACACCGAGCAGTTCGAGAACGAGGTCATCGGCTGCTGCGGCCCCGAGACCTGCAGCTGATCGCCGACTCCTGATCGCCCTCTTCCCGATCTCACGCCGAGGTCGTACGATCCGCGAGTGACCAGCAGCGGGCCGGTGGCCCCTGCGTCCGCGCCGAACACGGGCCGACGCGACGTACCCCGCATTCTGCGCGCAACGGGCATCGCACTCACGGTCGCGTTGGCTGCCTCGCTCCTCACGGTGCTCGCTCGACGGGCCATCGGTGACGAGCACCCACCGGCCGTCGACCTCGGCGAGTCGACGGCACGGTTCTGCCGCTCGACGTCGGCGAGGTCACCATCGTCGCCCACGCGACCGACCCCGACGGCGTACGGAAGGTGACGCTCACCATCGACGGCGACGAGATCGACAGCGTCGTGACCCAGGGTCAAGCGCTGGTCAACGTGGAGCTGTCGTGGACGCCCGCCGGACCCGGCACCTTCGACCTCCGCGTCGTGGGGAGCGACGGCGGCGGCCAGACGAGCGGACCTGCGGTCGCGAGGATCCGGGTCGGCTCCGACGCCGAGCAGCCGGCGACGACCACGACCCGACCGTCCGAGCGGGCCGCTCCCGACGACGGCTCGACATCGACGAGCGAGTTGGCGGCCGGCGAGACGTCGACGACGGACACGTCCACGAGGGGCGCGACCACGTCGAGCACCCGCGCTCCGACGTCGACGCTGCCCCCGACCACGGGACCGACGACCACCACCACACCTCCCACGACCACCACCCGACCGACGACCACGACGACGCCTCCGTGCCTCCCACCGACGCCCACGAACACCGCCCCCGCGGACGGGAGCGAGACGGGATCGCGTACGCCCACCCTCGAGTGGAGCCACCGCGGCTGCGCTCCGCAGCGCTTCCAGGTGATCGTGACCCCGGGCAGGGAGCTCTCACCGGTCGAGGCCGGTGCATTCGTGGACGGGGCCGAACGGCGGTGGACGTCGACGACGTTGGCATGCGGCGTCCACTGGTTCCACGTCCGGGCCGAGGGTTCGGCAGGGCTCAGCGCGTGGTCCGAACCGACCAGCTTCACCATCCGCTCCCGGGTCTGCTGACCCGGGAGCCGGTGCGACGGTTCAGGGACCGCTGAAGATGGCGTCGCCGCCGGCCTCGGAGCGCCCGGGCATCGGCGACGAGTGACGAGCCGCCTCGGCGCGGGCCACCACGAAGTGGTGGACCTCGTCGGGGCCGTCGGCCAACCGCAGCGTGCGCTGCGAGGTGTACATGCCGGCCAGCGGCGTCCACTGCGACACCCCGGTGGCACCGTGGACCTGGATGGCCTGGTCGATGATCTGGCACACCTTCTCGGGGACCATCGCCTTGACGGCGCTCACATAGACGCGGGCCTCGGCGTTGCCGAGCACGTCCATCGCCTTGGCCGCCTTGAGGACCATGAGCCGACAGGCATCGAGCTCGATGCGGGCACGAGACACGGTCTCCATGTTCTTGCCGAGGCTGAGGATCGGCTTGCCGAAGGCCTCGCGGAACTTGCCGCGGCGGATCATCATCTCGAGGGCCTTCTCGCCCTGGCCGATGGCGCGCATGCAGTGATGGATCCGGCCGGGGCCGAGGCGGACCTGGCTGATCTCGAAGCCGCGGCCCTCGCCGAGGAGCATGTTGGTGACCGGCACGCGGACGTCGGTGAAGCGCAGGTGCATGTGGCCGTGCGGCGCGTCGTCGTGGCCGAAGACGTGCATCGGGCCGAGGATCTCGACGCCGGGGTGGTCCATCGGGACGAGGATCTGTGACTGCTGCTTGTGAGCCGCCGCGTCCGGATTGGTGCGGCACATGACGATCATGATCTTGCAGCGGGGGTCGCCGGCGCCCGAGATGTAGTACTTCTCGCCGTTGAGGACGTACTCGTCGCCGTCGCGCACCGCCTTCAGCTGCACGTTCTTGGCGTCGGAGCTGGCGACGTCGGGCTCGGTCATCGCGTAGGCCGAGCGGATCTCGCCGTTGAGCAGCGGCTCGAGCCACTGCTTCTTCTGCTCGGGGGTGCCGACTCGCTCGAGCACCTCCATGTTGCCGGTGTCCGGGGCCGAGCAGTTCAGGCTCTCGGAGCCGAGCGGGTACTTGCCGAGCTCGATGGCGAGGTAGGCGTAGTCGAGGTTCGACAGTCCGCCCACCTCGGAGGAGGGCAGGAAGAAGTTCCAGAGGCCGGCTTCCTTGGCCTTGTCCTTGGCACCCTCGAGCACCTCGAGCTGACCCGGCGCGTACTCCCAACGCTCGTGACGTGCCTCGCCCAGGCGGAAGTACTCCTCCTGCATGGGAGAGACGACCTCTTCGAGGAACTGCGTCACCCGCTTCAGCAGCGGCTGGGCCTCCTCGCTCATGCGCAGGTCGAACAGCTCTTCTGGCTCCTCGCGGAAGTCCATGGCACATCCCCCTCAGGTGTGGTGCGTCGTGATGGTGATTCGATCTCGATCGAGCCTGGACACTACGCCGTGGGGCGAGCGGCCCGCGATCGCGTCCGGAGCGGGCGACGGTGTAGAACGACGGAGATGAAGCCCGACGCACCAGACTTCTCGCTCGACGGCCGAGTCGCCATCGTCACGGGAGCCTCCAGCGGCATCGGCCGGCGGTTCAGCCAGGTCCTCGCCGCCCGCGGTGCGCAGGTCCTCGCCGCCGCTCGGCGCCTCGACCGCCTCCAGGAGCTCGACGACAGCGACCCCAACATCCACGCCGCCGAGTGCGACGTCGCCGACGACCTGCAGCTCCAGGCGCTGGTCGATCGGGCCGTCGCCGACTTCGGGCGGATCGACGTCGTCGTGAACAACGCCGGCACCACCGATGCCGTCACGCCCGCCGAGCACGAGGATCCCGCGCAGTTCCGTGGCGTGGTCGAGGTCAACATGAACGCGTGCTTCGTGCTGGCCTCGAACGCGGCCCGGCAGATGATCGTGCAGGAACAGGGCGGGTCGATCATCAACATCGCCTCGGTCCACGGCCTGGTGGCCGCCGCCCCGAACGCGCAGGCCGCGTACGCCGCGTCGAAAGGCGGCCTGGTCAACCTCACCCGTGAGCTCGCCGCGCAGTGGGCCAAGCACCGCATCCGGGTCAACGCCATCGCTCCCGGGTACTTCGAGACCGAGCTGACCCAGGCGATGTTCGTCGGCGAGGACTCCGGGCTGCGCTACATCCGGCGCAACACGCTGCTGGGGCGGCCCGGCGAGCTCGACGAGCTCGACGGTCCGCTGCTGCTGCTGGCCTCGGACGCCGGCACGTACATCACCGGGCAGACCATCACCGTCGATGGCGGCTGGACCGCTCGCTGAGCGGCTGACGCGAAGTCAGCCGCTGAGGTTCGTGCAGGACCGCAGCGAGTTCCACTCGTCGACGGCAGCCGCAGCGTCATCTCCGGCGAGCGGCATCGGCACGCGATCGACGATGCGGCCGGGTCGCCACTCGTAGCCCTCGATCGAGCGACCGTCGACGGTGACGAGGAGCACGCCGGTCTTCGCGCTCTCGGTGCTCACCGCGCCGAACAGGAAGTTGCCCAGGCCGTAACCCACGAAGGCCTGGCCGAGCCGGCCGCCCGACTGCACCCGGTGGGCGTGACCGCCGACGACGATGTCGGCTCCGGCCTCGACGAGGGTCGTCGCCAGCTCCTGCTGGAGCGAGTTCGGACACACCTCGGTCTCGGTGCCCCAGTGGACGAACACGACCACGGTGTCGGCGCGCTCGCGTGTGGCGCGGACCTCGGCCACCAGCCGATCGACCCGCTTCGCCGATGCGAGCCCGGCGGTGGCGGTGCCGGCGGTCCACTGGGTGATGAGGTCGCCGTCGATGACCTGCGTCGCCGCGATCACCGCGACGGTGTGGCCGCGCACCTCGGCGACGTAGGGGGCGAAGGCCTCGTCCTCGTCGGCACCGACGCCGATGAGCATTCCATCCGCCCGGGACCGCTTGATCGCCAGGGTCTCCTCGAGGCCGCTGGCACCGAAGTCGAGGCCATGGTTGTTGGCCACGCTGACGACGTCGACGCCCCCGGCCGCCAATGCATCGAGGATGCTCGGTGGCGCCCGGAAGGTGAACTCCTTGTCGATGGCCGTCCCGCCGGCCGTCACGGCGGCCTCGAGGTTGCCGACGACGAGGTCGGCGCCGCGCAGCAGGTCGGCGAACGGGCCGACGAAGCCGGCCGGATCCTGTTCCAGACGGGTGCGTAGCGATCGTTCGGCGTTGATGTCACCGACGAAGGCCAGGGTGATGGGTCCCGGATCAGGACGGGCCACCGCGACGCCGGCCCGCGCCGGGTCCGGGTCGAGCACCGCCCGAGCGGCCAGGTCGCCACCGTCGGCGACGACATCGGCCGCAGCGCCACCGTCATCCGATCCCCCGCCCGTGACCACGACCCCGATTACGAGACCGACCAGGAGCGCAGCGCCTGCCACCAGCCACGGGAGCCGAAGCGCGCGGCGATCCTCGTCTCGCAGGTGGGCGCCGGCCATCGCACGACGGTACCGACCCCCCATTCGACGCAGGTGGAGGCCTCGGCGGCTCAGCGGGCCGGCTGCGAGCCCTCGTCGCCCTCGTCGGGCGTCGGTTCATCGGCCTCGATGCCACGGCGGAGTTCGTCGAAGTCCGCCGACGGGGCCGTCAGCGCCTCGAGCTCGGCCCGGGCTTCCTGGACGAAGCCGACGCGGGCCCGGACGTCGGCGAGGGCCTGCTCGACGTCGGTTGGCGAGGGACCACGGAGCATCACGATGCCGGCGACGGCGCCCTCGACGGCCTCGACCGCACGGGTCACCTGCTCCATCGGCTGGTCGCGGTGCGAGCGGGGCAGGGCCGCCACCGCGACGAGCCGCCGGTCGATCTCCACGGCCTGCTCCTCGAGGGATGTTCGCACCGTCGCCAGCGATGGGTCGTCGAGCGCGGCGTTGTCCCGCATCGCGGTCATGACGTCGCGCAGACGACGATGGAGCCGGGCCTCGGGGCTGTGCGCGCCGGCCCACTCCTTCGGCGCGCCTGTGTCGACACCGGGGACGACCTCGTTCGCGTCGGAGAAGTCCTGAGCATTTCGGAGCGCGACGTACGCGACGACGCAGACCACGACGAACAGGAGTGCGAAGATCACGGTCACGGAGCCTGACCCCCTCCAGATCCTTGGTAGAGCACGAACAGTGCGATGGCGACGATCGACACCAGGATGACCGCGACGGCGATCTTGATGGTGCTCCACGGCCGCTGACCGTGGACCTCGCCGGTGACGCCGTTGATGAACACCTGGAAGGGCCGCTGCTGGTACATCACGGTGAGCAGCCAGATGGGCAGGAGCAGGTGCTTGAAGGTGACGCGGTCGTAGGCGACGGACATCGACTGGATCCGTTGCTGGTCGCCGCCGATGTCGCGACGGACCGTGGCGCGGACCTCGTCCTCGATGCGGGCCTTCGCCGGCGCGAAGCACTCGTCGACGCCGTGGTCGTACGTACGACACAGGTGCCCGGCGACGTACTCGGCGCTGAACGGCTTCGCCGCCTGCGTCGGCCACGGTTCCAGCGCCTCGATGCGCTTCCGCTCGAACCCCTCGTTGGCCAGGATCGGGATGTCGTCGAACTGGTTGCGCACCGTGCCCGAGCGGAAGCTCCAACGGGTACGGGTCTCGGTGCGACGGTTCTCGCCGCTGCCCACGGTGACGGTGTAGTTGTCGCCACGCTGGCCCGTGTAGCGGGTCGTGGTCATGGCGTCGTAGGTGAAGTAGGCGCAGTAGACGCTGGTGAACGAACCGGTGGTGCTGTACTTCTTGAACTCGTTCGGGGCGAACCACCGACTGCTGATCCACTCGTCGATGGCTGCCCGAGCGTCCGGCTCGGCCACCTGGAACGGCAACACGCCGTCGACGGCGAGGCGGGCGGGGGCATCGTGGATGTCGTCACGCTGGATGGGCGTGGCGCAGTACGGACACCGAGTCGCGGTGAGGCTGCCGGTGAAGGTCGTGTGACCGCCGCAGTTCTGGCACACCACTTCCTTCTCTCCCGCGACCTGGATGCCGGTGCGGTCGAGGGCGCCGGACTGGAGCGCCGCGAGCGCCGAGCGGAAATCCTGCTCGGCGACGTCACGGCCCGCATCCTCGACGATCTCCTGGACGTTCCCGCAGAACGGGCACTGGAGCTTCTGGACGCCGATGGCGAACTCGAGCTCGCCGCCGCACTGGGTGCACGGGTACGTGCGGGTCTGCTCGGTGGCGTGCAGCATCGCCCGGCGACGGATCTCGTCGACGACGGACGGATCGTCGGACACATCGTCGGGCGGACCGTCGGGCGGGGGCGGTGGTGGCCGCCGGTCGTCGTCCATCAGGGCTGACGCCTCAGGCGTCGGCGGGCGGCGGAGGCGCCGCGCCACCGCTGGGCGGCATCGGCGGCGGGGTGGAGAACAGCGACGCCAACGCCGGCACCGTGTTGGCCGGCGACCATGCGGCCATGCCGTCGGTCCACACCAGCGTCGTGGGCGTCACCTCGCCGTTGGCGACGCCCTGGGTGATCTGGGCCACCGAGTACGGCCCGGCCGCCTGACCACCCATGTCGACGTGGTAGAGCGCCTGGCCCGGAAGGGGCGGGGGTGCGGCACCGGCGGCCTGCCCTCCGGGTTGCCCACCGGGCTGCATGGCGCCGCCGATGGTGTTCGCCATCTGACCCGCCATCGCGATGCCCATGCCCATCTGCATGGCGTCGCCCATGGCCGAACCGCCCGGGTTCTCGGCGGCGGCGAGCATCGCGTCGGCCGCGCGCACCTGCTGGAGCCGGCCGACGTCGCCGACGTTGTGGGCGTAGCCGCCCTCTTCGACACCGCGGGCGACGCCGCGGGTCATCGCCTGGGTGATCTCGTCGGGCAGGGAGATGTTCATCGTGACCGATGTGATCTCGATGCCGAACTCGTCGTCGACGCGGTCCTGGACGAACTCGCGGAGCTTCTCGGACAGCTCGACCTGGCGCCCCTGGAGGTCGATGGCCCCGAGCCCGGTCTCCATGATCATGTCGCTGAACGCGAGGGTGATCACCCGTCGGAGCAGCTCGGTGATCTCGTCGGCCTCGACGGCGGAGTCGGTGCCGATGACCTCGCGGAGGAAGATCTCCGGGTCGGAGATGCGCACGATGCAGAGACCGTTGGCCCGCACCTGCACCATCTTGAAGTCGGGGTCCCGCACCGTGACCGGCTGCGGAGTACCCCAGCGCAGATCGGTGACCTGGCGGGTGTTGAGGAAGTAGACCTCGCTGCGGAACGGGCTGTCGAAGCCGTGCTTCCAGCCCTGCAGCGTGCTCATGATCGGGAGGTTCTCGGTGGTGAGCTCGTAGTTGCCGGGCTCGAAGACGTCGGCGATCTGACCGCGGTAGACGAACACCGCCTGCTGGCCCTCTCGCACGATGAGCTGGGCGCCGTTCTTGATCTCGTTGTGGTAGCGGGGGAAGCGCCACGCCAGCGTCGAGCGGTTGTCATCCAACCACTCGATGATGTCGACGAGCTCACCCTTGAGCTTGTTCATCAGTCCCATGCCTGCGCCTCCTGCGACGTCCGGTCCACCGGCGTCGGAGCGTATTGGATCGCAGCCGGGGCCGCGACGCAGCTCAGTCGAGGTAGGTCGTGAGGTCGACGGCCTTGACCGAGACCCACACGGCGGCCCCTGGCACCAGCTCGAGGTCGGCCACGGCCGCAGCCGTCACCTCGGCAGTGACGGGCACGGGCCCGGAGAGCGTCACCCGCACGCGATCACGATCCGCCTCGATGTCCGACACGACGCCTTCCCAGGCGTTGCGCGGGCTCCCGTCGGGGCGGTGGCGATGAAGGGCGAGCGCCTGTGGGCGGATCGCCACCGCCACGGTGGCCCCGGGCAGCGGGTCGGCCACGGTGAGCTCGGCCCCGCTGGCGAGACGGACCGTGCGCTCCCCCGACGCATCGCCGTGGAGCAGGTTGATGCCGACCAGCTCGGCGACGTAGCGCGAGGCGGGGTGTGCGGTGACATGGGCCGGAAGCCCCTGCTGCGCGATGCGCCCGTCCTCGATGATGACCAGGCGGTCGGCCAGGACGAGGGCGTCGACGGGGTCGTGGGTGACCAGCAGACGCGCACCGCCGAAGGTCGCGAGGTGGCGGCGCAGCTCGGTGCGGACCTGCACCCGGGTGCTGGCGTCGAGGGCGGCCAGCGGCTCGTCGAGCAGGAGCAACCGGGGTTCGGTGGCCAGGGCCCGTGCCAGGGCGACGCGCTGGGCCTGTCCGCCCGAGAGCGCGTCGGGCTTCGTTCCGGCGACGGCGGCGAGACCCAGACGCTCGAGCCAGGCGTGCGCAGCGGTCGCGGACTCGGCCCGGCCGGTTCCCTGCGCCCGGAGCCCGAAGGCCACGTTGTCGAGCGCCGTCATGCGAGGAAACAACAGATGATCCTGGAAGACGAAGCCGACGTGGCGCTGGGCCGTGGGCACGAACGTGCGCGACGACGGCTCGTCGAGCACTCGGCCGTCGAGCACGATGCAGCCGCCGTCCAGCGCGAGCAGCCCGGCGATGGTCCGCAACGCGGTGGTCTTGCCCGCGCCGTTCGGACCGAGCAGCGCGACCACCTCACCATCGTCCACGCGGAGCGCGGCGTCGAGGTGCAGCGGGCCGATGGTGACGTCGAGGTCGGCGGCGAGCATCAGCGACCCCACCATCGGTCGCGCAGCGGGACGAGGACGACGAGCGAGACCGCGATGAGCACCAGCGACAAAGCGATCGCGGCCTCGCGGTCGGACTCGAGCGCGAGGAAGACCGCCAGCGGCATCGTCTGCGTCCGGCCCTGGAGGTTGCCGGCGAAGGTCACCGTGGCGCCGAACTCCCCCAGTGCCCGGGCCCAACAGAGGACCGCCCCGGCGACGAGCGAGGGCATCACGTTCGGCAGGGTCACCCGTCGCAGGATGGTCCAACGCGACGCGCCGAGGGTCGCGGCGGCGTCCTCGAAGCGTGGATCTGCGGCGCGCAGACCGGACTCCACCGTGAGCACGAGGAAGGGAAGGGCCACGAAGGTGTTGGCCGCGACGACGCCCCAGATCGAGAACGGGAGGAGGAAGCCGGTGCCGTCGTAGAGCGGACCACCGACCAACCCACGCCGGCCGAAGGCGAAGAGGAGGGCGGCACCACCGACGACCGGCGGCAGCACCATCGGCAACGTGACCATGGCCCGCACCACCGACCGGCCCGGGAGGTCGGATCGGGCCAGCACCCAGGCCAACGGGATGCCCACGGCGCAGGCGACCAACGTGGCGAGCGTGGCCGACACGACGCTGAGCCGCAGCGCGTCGGAGACGATGGGATCGCGCAGCAGGGAGGGGAGATCGGACCACGGCGCGCGTTGCGCCAGCGCGAGGAACGGCACCAGCAGGAAGGCGACGCCCGTGGCGGCCGCCACCAGCAGCGGCACCGGCGCACGGTGTCGAGCGGGTGAGCTCACGGCGACCCGAAGCCGAGGCGTCGCAGGATGCCGAATCCCTCGGGACTGAGGATGAAGGCGACGAACTCCTCGGCGAGCGTGACGTCGCCGCTGCCGGTCACGACGGCGATCGGGTAGGTCACCACCACGTTCTCTGCGGCGGGGATCTCGATGCCGTCGACGGTGGCGTCGGCAGTCCGGACATCGGTCTCGTAGACGATGCCGGCGTCGAGATCGCCGGCCGCCACCTTTGTGAGCAGCGAGCGGACGTCGGGCTCCTCGGTGTCGGGGGCGGGTTCGACTCCGGCCCGAGCGAAGGCCTGTCGGGCGAAGTCGCCGCACGGCACCTCGACCGCGCACAGCCCGACCAGGTACGAGCTGTCGGCGAAGTCGTCGAGCGAGCGGACCCCCGCCGGGTTGCCGTCCGGGACGACGATGGCCAGCCGGTTCGAGGCGATGTCGACGGGCGTACGCACCGCACCCACCTCCACCAGCAGGTCCATGTTCTCTTCGTTGGCGGAGGCGAACACATCGGCCGGCGCGCCGGCGAGGATCTGCTCGCGGAGCGACGACGAGCCGGCGAAGCTGAACTCGATCCGGACGTCGGGGTTCGCGGCCTCGAACGCGTGACCGAGCTCGGTGAGTGCATCGGTCAGCGATGCGGCACCGAACACCGTGATGGCGCGGACGCCGTCGTCATCTCGACCGCAGCCGGCCAGCGGCACCGCGAGCACGGCGAGCACGAGTACCGACGCGAGCAGTCGGACCGGGTTCGTCATGGCGGCACTCCAGGAGGACCGTTCGGTGCTGCGCACCGAGGCGGTTGCGGACGCGCAACCTAGCGAACGGCCTCCAGCACGCGGTCGGGCCGGACCCGGTCCGGTTCGTGCGCCTTCGGCGATCCGACGATGCGCGGCGCGACGGTGGCGCCGACGATTGCCGCCGCCAGGGCCACGACCAGATAGGCCGCGACGAGATCGGGTACGGGCAGCGTCAACGTCCGCCAGGCGCCGAGGACCATCGCGCCGTACCACGACACCGCGGACACGGCCGCGGCGGCACCCGACGCCTGGAGCACCCCGAGCGGCGGGACGCCATCGCCGTCACCGGCGGCCGCGGCGCGGAGCCGTGGGAGCAGATGCTGGTGCACGATCCAGCCGTTGACGCAGGCCACGACCACGATCAGCAGCTTCGTCCAGAAGCGGGCGGTCGCGGGGCTGCCGAGCGCGAGGAAGCCGAACCCCGACGCGACGAGCAGCGCCATCCCGGTCCACACCGCACGCGAGGCCCGCTCGACGGTCCGGAGGAGGCGGGGCGTGACGTCTCGGCGGCGCAGGGCTCGGGCGAACATCACATCGGTGGTGGTCGCCGCGCCGACGCCCATCACGAGGCCGAACAGGTGGACGCCGATCAGGACGCGCATCATCGGCGTTCCTCGTTCGATCGGCACACCCGGAAGTCCACGAAGAACTCTTCGACGCCCGCCACCCCTCACTTGAGGCCCACGAGCCCCGGATTTCCTGCCATTTCGGTCGCAAGCGGACGAACTCGACCCGCCGCCGGGTGGTTCACGCCGAGGGGCGGATGTTCTGGTTGCCGCGGAAGAGGTTGTCCGGGTCCCACTGCGCCTTCACGCGTTGGAGACGTCGGTACTTCTCGTCGCCGTAGGCGGCCCGGATCCGGTCGTCGCCCTCTCGGCCGATGAAGTTCAGGTACACGCCCCCGTTCGTGTGGTGGGCGATGTCGCGCCGGAAGCCCTGCGCCCATTCGATGCTGGGCACCGGGTCGTCGTCCGGATCCCACAGCGCGAACGGGTGCGTGATCCATCGGACGTCGCGGTGCGCCATGGGGGTCGCGTCCTCGTCGACGCGCGACACCGCCCCACCCCACGGCAGGAGGATCTGCTGTGCGTGCGGGGACCGCCGCTCGAACCCGTACTTCACGAAGGTGTCGAGCGCGTCGTCGGAGAAGCTGTCGTGGTAGTCGGCGCTCCAGTAGTTCCCGAGGCCAGGTGGATCGTCGATCATGCACTGGAAATCGGCGTACGGCATCGGGCCGACGAGATCGATTTCGGGACGCAGCGCCCGTAGGGGCGCGATGACATCCATCCCGTCGTCGAACGCACCGGACCAGCACATCGCGACCGCGGCCAGGGTCTGGCCCTGGAGGTGAGCCGGGACGAAGTCCTCCGGCGGACCGGTGAGGAACACCAGGCCGGAACCCAGTTCGTCCGGAGCGTCGAAAGCCAGGTCGCGGTAGACCCTCGCCACCTCACCACCGGAGTCCCCAGGCCACGCCAGCAGGCCGGCGAGGACTTGGGGGCCCACAGGATGCAGGTCGAACTCGAACGCCGTGGCGACGCCGAAGTTCCCGCCCCCTCCGTGCAGCGCCCAGAAGAGCTCCGGGTTCGTGGTCTGGCTCGCGACGACCTCGCGTCCCTCCGCGGTGACGAGGTCGACCGAGCGGAGGTTGTCGCACGTCAGGCCGAAGGCACGCTCGAGCCAACCCGATCCGCCGCCCAAGGTGAGGCCGGCCACGCCGGTGGTCGAGACCCTCCCGCCGGTCGTGGCCAGTCCATGTTGCTGGGTCGCCCGGTCGAACTCGCCCCACAGGGCTCCGGCCCCGACCTTCACGGTGCGATTCGCGGGATCGACCTCGAGCGCGTTCATGCGGCGGACGTCGACGACGATGCCGTCGTCGTTGACCGAGAAGCCGGCGACCGAGTGACCTCCGGCGCGGACCGCCACCTCGAGGCTCTGGCGTCGGGCGTGCTCGAGGGCGTCTCGAACGTCCCTCGGCGACTCGCACTTG
>JBFJNI010000005.1:0-68678 GCA_041618235.1 Acidimicrobiales bacterium | reverse complement strand
GCGCGGCCCCGAAAGCCGACTAGCTCCAGCGGTGACCGCTCCAGCGATGACCGGACCACTCCAGGCCGGACCACTCGAGACCGCTCCAGCGATGGCCGCTCCAGCGGTGACCGCTCCAGCGATGACCGGACCACTCCAGGCCGGACCACTCGAGACCGCTCCAGCGATGGCCACTCCAGCGATGACCGGACCACTCCAGGCCGGACCACTCGAGACCGCTCCAGCGATGGCCACTCCAACGGTGACCGCTCCACTCGAGGCCCGACCAGCGGTGGCCGGACCACTCGAGACCGGACCACTCGAGGCCACTCCAGCGATGGCCACTCCAACGGTGACCGCTCCACTCGAGACCGGACCAGCGGTGGCCACTCCAACGGTGACCGCTCCACTCCAGACCGGACCAGCGGTGACCACTCCAACGGTGACCGCTCCACTCCAGACCGGACCAGCGGTGACCGCTCCACTCGAGACCCGACCAGCGGTGGCCACTCCAACGGTGACCGCTCCACTCCAGACCGCTCCAGCGGTGACCACTCCAACGGTGACCGCTCCACTCGAGACCGGACCAGCGGTGACCGCTCCACTCGAGACCCGACCAGGCGCCGGCGGGTACCGGGGCGGCGACGGGACCGTGGAACAGGCCGGCGGCGAGGCAGGCGATGGCAGCGTCGAGGTCGACGATGCCGGCGCCGGCGGCGGGGTCGTCGATGCGACGGGCCGAGACGGTGAGGATGCGGCCGATCTCGGCGGGCGTCAGCGAACGGTCGGCCTCGAGCAGGAGCGCCGCGGCGCCGGCGACGACGGCGGCCGCCTGGGAGCTGCCGGAGGACTTGACGTGGGCGTCACCGACGAAGGAGGTCTCGGGGGCGAGGTCCACCGCCTCGGAGCCGGGGGCGAGGGCGCTGACGACGGAGCGACCCGGGGCCAGGAGATCGGGGCGGGTCGAGCCGGCTCCGGTGGTGGTGAAGTCGCAGATCGCCCAGCGGCCGTCGATGCACTCGGCGGCGCCGACGGTGAGGACCTCGTCGAGGTGCGCAGGCGTCGGAAGGCTCGCCTCGCCCTGGTTTCCGGCCGAGGTGACCACGACGACACCGGCGGCGACCGCACGGCGCACAGCGGCAGCGAGGGGGTCCTCGTGGCCGACAGGGAGCTGATCGACACCGAAGGCGAGGAGGACGACGCCGATGGCGAGCTCGTGACGGTGGGCGACGCTCCAGTCGATGGCGGCGATGACGGCGTCCACATCGGTGGCACCACCCTCGTGGGCGACCTTCAGGGAGACCACGTGGGCGCCGGGAGCGACGCCGACCTGGTCGCTGGCCGCGATGGCCGCGAGATGGGTGCCGTGGCCGGTGCGATCTCGACCCTCGTCCGCGGTGGCGCCGTCGACGGTGAAGTCCGGACCGATCACGAGGCGGTCGCCGAACGCGCCGGGGGCGGTGACACCCGAGTCGATGACGGCGATGCCGATGCCGTGACCGCGCAGACCGTGTCGATGGAGTGCAGCTCCTGCCACCGGATTCACCAGTTCTCCTGTCGTCTTCCGTGCCGTCATGTCGTTCTCCCCAGAGCGCCGAATGTGATGTCGTGGTGCGATTGCGGCTCCGTCACCGAGCGGCGTCGAGACGCCTCTCCGTGTGGTGCTGCTTCACTTCTCCTCACGAGGAGCGCGGTGTTCAACACGCAAAAACGCAGGAGTAGCGCGCCCACCACTCAGAGCGCGAAGCGACCGAGGGGCCGTAAACCCCCAGGAATGGGCGGAAAACCCCAGGAAACTCGGACATTCAGCCGAAACTGCGGGAACCACCCATCAGCAGCGATTGACCATGCGCTCGAGTAGCCCTAAAGGGTGGTTGACGTGGCCCTACGGAACGCACGGTCTTCCACACGAAACGGGGTGATTCCGCCGCCGTGCAAACGCGGCCGGCGTTCTGAAGACTTCGCCGAGTGGTGGCGCGGTCGGATGCTCGCGCTGGGTGACGGATTCGACGACGGATTGCCGGCGTCACCGACTCGCGGAACGCGGCGAGGCCGCAACGCACCGCGGTCGTCGACCACCACACGCGACACGGCCGCCCCGGAGGGCGGCCGTGTTCGCAGTGCTGGAGTCGACGGCCGGTGGCCGACGGGCGGGATCAGCCCTTGGCCTTGAGCGCCTCGATGAGGGCCGGCAGGACCTTGTGGACGTCGCCCACGATGCCGAGGTCGGCGACACCGAAGATCGGGGCCTCCGGGTCCTTGTTGATGGCGATGATGTTCTTCGAGCCCTTCATGCCGACGAGGTGCTGGGTCGCACCCGAGATGCCGGCAGCGATGTAGACGTCGGGCTTGACGACCTTGCCGGTCTGGCCGACCTGCTTGGCGTAGGGCACCCAGCCGGCGTCGACGATGGCACGGGTGGCACCCGTGGCCGCACCGAGCTGCTTGCCGAGCGCTTCGATGTACTCCTCGAACTTCGCGGGCTCGCCGAGGCCACGACCGCCGGAGACGACGATGGGAGCCGAATCGAGCTGCGGGCCCTCGCGCTCTTCGACGTGGGTCGACAGCACGGTGGCGGAGGCGACGTCGTCGGGCACGGCCACGGCGTTGACCGAAGCGGCACCGCCGCCGGACTCGCTGGCCTCGTAGGACTTGGGGCGCACCAGGGCGAGCATGGGGCCGCCGGCGGTGAACTTGGTCTTCACCAGCTTCTCGCCGCCGAAGATCGGCACCGTGGTGACCACGGCGTCGCCGTCGAGGTCGATCTCGGTGCAGTTGGAGATGACCGGCTTGCCGGTGCGCACGGAGGCGACGGCGAAGCTGTCGCGAGCGTCGTACGTCGTACCGCCGAGCACCAGGTCGACGCCGTCGAGGGCGCCGGCGAGGGCGGCCCCGGCCGGGGCGCCGGCGAGCTTGTCGCCGAGGTCGCCGGTGGCGTTGACGGCCGTGGCACCGAAGGCACCGACCGCGTCGGCGATGCCGGCGCCGTCGCCGGCGTAGAACACCTCGACGGTGTCACCCAGATCGCGGGCCTTGGTGAGCAGTTCCTTGGTGAGCGTGGTGAGCGCACCGTTCTCGTCGGTCTCGGCGAAGACCCATACCTTGGACAGAGCCATGTTTCGTTCCTCTTCCTCTGGGGGGTCGACTCAGATGACCTTGAGCTCTTCGAGCTTGGCCACGATGTTCTGGAAGCCTTCACCCTCGTCTTCGATGATCTCGCCGGCCTGACGGGCGGGCGCATCCTCGCCGGTGACGATCTCCTGGCCGGCGCCGGACCAACCGACGCTGGAAGCCTCGATGCCGAGGTCACCGACGGTGACCTGCTCGACGGGCTTGGACTTGGCGGCCATGATCCCCTTGAAGGAGGGGTAGCGGGGCTCGACCACGCCGGCGGTCACGGAGACCACGGCGGGCGTGGGGGCCTCGACGTCCTGGTAGCCGGTCTCGGTCTGGCGCTTCACCGAGATCTTGCCGTCGGCGATGTGCACCTCCTTGGCGAAGGAGACCATGGGGTGACCCAGGGCGGCGGCCAGCATCTGCGGCACGGTGCCCGTGTAGCCGTCGGACGACTCGACGCCCGAGATCACCAGGTCGTACTCGCCGGCCTTGCCGATGGCGGCGGCCAGGGTGCGGGCGGTGTCGAGGGCGCCGGCGCCGGCGAGCTCGTCGTCGGAGACCAGCACGGCCTTGGCCGCGCCCATGGCGAGCGCCGTGCGGAGACCCGAGACCTCGCCATTCGGTGCCATCGACACCAGCGTGACCTCACCTCCACCGGCGGTATCGACCAGCTGGAGCGCCATCTCGACCCCGTAGGAGTCGGACTCGTCCAGGATCAGCTTCACATCACGCTTGAGGGTGAAGTCAGCATCCAGGGCGCCGGGATCGGCGGGATCTGGGATCTGCTTCACGCAAACGACCACGTTGAGCGACATGGCGCCGATTGTGTCAGCAGGATGACGCGTCAGTCCAAATCACCGACCTGGCGGTTCTGGCAAGATCGTCGTCCTGTGCGCGTCCTGCTGATCGTCAACGCCTTCGCCTCGTCGGTGACCGCCCGCTCGATGGTGGTCATCCGCAAGGCGTTCTCGGCCGACCACGACGTCACGATGGTCGAGACCAGCCGACGCGGCCACGCCACCCGCCTCGCCCTCGGCGCCGCCAACGAGGGCTACGACGTGGTCGTGGTCATGGGCGGCGACGGAACGCTCAACGAGGCGGCCAACGGCCTCATGGGCACCGACACCGCGCTGGCCACGCTGCCGGGCGGATCGACCAACGTCTTCGCCCGCACCATCGGGCTGCCCAACGACCCCATCGAGGCCACCGGCGTGCTCCTCGATGCACTGGCGGCCGATTCGATCCGGTCGGTCGGCCTCGGTGCGGTCAACGGTCGCGGCTTCCTCTTCCACACCGGCCTCGGCTTCGATGCCGCCGTCGTCGAACAGGTCGAACGCCGGTCCTCGCTCAAGCGCTACGCCGGCCATCCGCTCTTCGTGTACGCCGGCTTCGCCACCTGGTTCCGCCACTACGACCACAGCCGGCCCCGCATGGCGGTCCGCCTCGCCGACGGGCGCACCGTCGACGACGCCTATCTCACCATCGTGCTCAACACGAGCCCGTACACCTATCTCGGCAACCGCGGGCTCGACCTCACGCCCGAGGCCACGCTCGACACCGGGCTGTCGGTGGTGGTCGTCCGCACGATGGACTTCCTCAAGACGCTGGCGCTGGTGGGGTCCGGCATCGGTTCGGGCCGGCACCTGCGCTCGTCACGGCATGCGCTGGTCGCCCACGACCTCGACCACATCGAGATCGAGGGCCACGGGCCGTTCCCCTACCAGGTCGACGGCGACTTCCTCGGCCACGCCGAGTCGCTCACGTTCGAGCACCGACCTGACGCGCTGCGCCTCGTGGTGCCCACCGGCCTGCGCTGACCCGAGCGCAGTCAGTCGAGGCCGAGCGCAGCCCGCGCCCCGTCGGGGACGTTGGTCACGATGCCGTCGACACCCAGCTCGGCGAGCTCGCGGATCCGGGTGGGGTCGTCGACGGTCCACACGTTCACGGCCAGGCCGGCGTCGTGCGCGGCGCGGACCAGCTCGGCGTCGACGACGCCGGTGTGGGGATGGACGGCGTCGTGACCCCGCTCGACCGCGAGGCGGATCCCGTCGGCCGCGCTGGGGTCGACGAAGGTGAGGATCCCGGTCTCGAGCTCGGGGGCGATGGCCTTGATCCGATCGACCGTGGGTACGTGGAAGCTCGAGATCAACACGCGATCGCGCCCACCACGGGCGCGGAGCACAGCGACGACGTCGTCGGCGACGGTGCAGCCGGGGTCGAAGTCGACGTCGATCGGCAGGTTCTTCAGCTCGATGTTGACCACCATCCCCTGGCAGGCGTCGAGGGCCTGCTCGAGGGTCGGGACCGTTTCGGGCAGATCGGCGCGCCGCGTCTCGGCCACGACCCGACCGTCGGGCAGCGCGGCGTCGTGGTGGACCGCCGTGTGGCCGTCGGCGCTGCGACGGACGTCGAGCTCGACCCCATCGGCACCCTGGGCCCGTGCGAGCTCGAACGCGGCGAGGGTGTTCTCGGGAGCGGCCGCGGAAGCGCCCCGATGCCCGTAGACCAGTGGCATTTCCATGGTGTTTCGATCCTCCGAAAAAACCCTTGCGGATGAACGTCAAGCAACGATACGGTGGTCAAGTCCCGGCGAGCGCCCCCCTGTACGCCGAGGCATGTGAACGCCGTCACAAGAACGTGACGACACGACCGACTCCCACCTGGAGGCCCCCTTGGCCCTGACAACCGCGCGCCCCATTCCCGTGACGCTCGAACGAGACGAATGGCGTCAGTTCTCGGCTTGCCGTGACACCGACCCCAACCTGTTCTTCCCGGTCGGCACCACCGGTCCGGCGCTCGAGCAGATCGCCAACGCCAAGGCCGTGTGCCGCACGTGCGACGTCCAGGGCCTGTGCCTCGAGTACGCCGTGAGCACCAACCAGGACAGCGGCGTGTGGGGCGGCACCTCCGAGGAGGAGCGGCGCCAGATGCGTCGGGCCCGCCAGCGCCGGCTCAAGGAGCAGCGCTCCGCCTGAGCGCCAGCGGCGCACCGCCAGAGACTTCCGGACGACCTCCCCACGGGGAGGTCGTTCCGCGTCCGGGCTCACCACTGCTTGGTGGACACGACGACGCGGACGAGCGTGCCGTGGCGGGGTGGAGCGCCGCCGGCCCGCTGCATGCTGATCTCGCCCTGCAGCTCGGACTCGACCAGCGTCCGCACGATGGACAGGCCGAGACCCTTGGACGAGTCGAGGTCGAACTCGTCGGGGAGGCCGACGCCGTCGTCCTCGACCTCGATGTGGAGCCGGCCCTCGAGCCGCTCGAGCCGGACCTGCACCCGGCCCGGCGTGCCACCGAGGTCGACCGCTCGGGGGAACGCGTGGTCGACGGCGTTCTGGAGCAGCTCGTTGAGCACGACCGACAACGACGTGGCGGGGGCCGCCGGCACCGAGCCCGCATCGCCCGACACCTCGACGTGGAACGGCCGGCTCGGATCGACCAGCCCCTCTTCCACCATGCGCGACAGCTCGCGGGCGATCTCGACGAAGGGGACGTCGTCGCCGGCCTCGCGCGACAGGGTCTCGTGCACGAGGGCGATGGACCGGATACGCCGGGACGACTCCTCGATGGCGGCCTTGGCCTCGTCGGAGTCGAGGCGCCGGCCCTGCAGTCGCAGCAGCGACGAGATCGTCTGCAGGTTGTTCTTCACCCGGTGGTGGATCTCGCGGATCGTCGCGTCCTTCGACAGCAACAGTCGGTCACGCCGACGCAGCTCGGAGATGTCGCGCAGCAGCACGACGCCACCGGAGACCTCGCCCCGGTCGGTGATGGGCAGGCACCGGAACACGACGGTGACCTCGTTGCCCCGCTCGATCTCCTCGACGGTCGGCTGGCGGAGCTGGAACGCCGACTTCACCAACGACTCGTCGAGGCCCATCTCGCCGAAGCGGAGACCCTCGGCGTTGGCGTGGACACCGACGCGGTGCAGGGCCGACACGGCGTTGGGTGAGGTGTACTCGACCCGACCGGACGGGTCGACCAGCAGCACGCCGTCGCCCACCCGTGGCGCCTCGGCGCTGTCGTCCTTCTCCTCGTAGGGGAAGTCGCCGGCCGCGATCATGCGGGCGAACCGGTTGAAGATGTCGAGGTAGGTGCGCTCGAGCTCGCCGTGCTGGCGGCCGATGGACGGCGCCGACTCGCGGGTCAGCACGCCGATGACCTTGCCGTCGCGCCGGATGGGCACGCACAGCACCCGGACCCGCTCGCGGACGACGGCGAGGTGGATCTCGCCCTCGATGATCTCGCCGTTCCGGAACGACCGGGAGACCAGCGGCCGTTCGGTGTCGTCGAGGCGGGTGCCGACCCAGTCGCCGCGGTACACGGTCTGCCCGGTGGTGGGCCGGACCTGGGCGAGCACGACGAACTCGCTGCCCCCGAGGTCGCCGACCGGGGCGAACAGCAACAGGTCGGAGAAGCAGAAGTCGGCGAGCAGACCCCACGACGCCGCGAGTCGTTGGAGGTGCTGGGCCTCGGGGACGTCGAGGGGGGTGAGCGTGCGGGTGAGCTCGGCGAACGATGCCATCAGCGCCAGATCTTCTCGCCCAGGAGGAGCAGGCCGCCCAGGTCGTGGATGTCGGAGTCGAAGTAGGGGACGCTGGCGATGACGTCGGGCACGGTGGAGAGCTCGTGACGCTGCTCGGATTCGCGGGACGCCACCACGCGGTAGTCGAGGAAGCTCGTGGCGACCTCGGCCACGACCCGCTCGACGTCGTCGGGCTCGCCGAGCGACGTGGGGAGTGCCGCGGCGATGGCGGCCGGGTCGGCGGCCATGCGCTCGGCCGTGGCCGCCGCATCGGCGTCGAGGAGGTAGGACGGCAGGACCTTGTTGAGCACGACGGCACCCAGGTGGAAGCCCGAATCGGCGAGTGCGTCCATGAAGAACTCGGCCTCGCGGAGCGGCGCCGACTCGAGCGTGGACACGACGACGAACGTGGTGCGCTTGTCCTCGAGGGTGCGCTGCACCGCCCGCGCCCGCTCGACGAAGCCGTCGTACATGGTCTGGAACAGCAGGAAGAACTCGGCGATGTCCTCGAGGAACGCCGAGCCGAGGATGGTGTCGGCGACCCGGTAGAAGGGCTTGGTGGCGAAGTTCACCAGGCGCGACCGGTAGGGCACCGTCAACCAGCGCAGCAGGCGCGACGAGAAGAAGTCGGCCATGCGCTCGGGGGCCTCGAGGAAGTCGAGCGCGTTGCGGGTGGGCGGCGTGTCGACGATGACGAGGTCGTAGCGGCCCGAGGCATGGATCTCGTAGAGCCGCTCCATGGCGATGTAGTCGTGGCTCTGGACGAAACGGCCGGTGATGTTGGTGTAGAGCGGATTGGCGAGGATGGCGTCGCGGGTCTTGTCGTCGGGCGCGTGCATGCGCACGAGGTCGTCCCAGCTCTGCTTGGTGTCGAGCATCGCCGCCCAGAGCTCACCCTGCGGTTCGACGCCGGCTTCGGCGAACGCCTCGTTGGGGATGCGCGTCTCGACGTTGCCGAAGGACTCGAGCCCGAGGGCGTTGGCCAACCGTCGCGCCGGGTCGACGGTGACCACGAGGACCTTGCCGCCCAGGTGCGCGGCGGCCATGGCCCCGGCCGCGGCCGCGGTTGTGGTCTTGCCGACGCCACCCGAGCCGCAGCAGATGACGATCTCCTTGGCCGCGAGGAGCTGCTCGAGCGTGGCCGCCGAGCGCTTGGCGGTGGAGGTCTTGCGGCGAGCCACGTCAGTAACCCAGCTCGTCGGACAGGTACTCGCCGATCTTGCGCGTGGCACGGACGCCGTGCGAACGCTGGAACAGGTACGGGACGTAGAGCAGGTCGAGGTCGCCGTTCAGGACGCCCGGGAGCTCGGCGCGCAGTCGGGCGAGGTGACCGGCTCGCGAGCGGCGCAGCGTGACCGCCAGCTGCGCGGCGTCGAGCACGGGGCCGACCGGGCCGCCGGCGGCGGCCTCGAGCTTCGTGCGGTTGGCCGGCGTGCACAGCCGGTCGAACAGCTCCTCCTCGGGCCGGTTGAACAGCTCGGGGAGGACGCGGTTCACGATGACGGCGGCGAGGTCGACGACGGTCTCGTCGGCCAGACGCTCGGCCAGCTCGATGGTCTCCTGGACCGGCATCTCCTCGGGCGCCGAGACGATGACCACCCCGGTCTGGGCCGGGTCGCCGAGGATGTCCATCATCCAACCCGTCTGGTCGCGCACCATGCCGACCTGGACGAGCTCCTTGATGGCGTCGGGCGCGGCGAGTTGGCCGACGATGTGCCCGCTGGCCGACGCGTCGACGACGACCAGGTCGTAGTGCGCCTCGCGCACCTCCCAGGCCAGCTTGCCGACGGTGAGGATCTCCTTGACCCCCGGCGCGGCGTTGGCCACGAAGTCGAGGGTCCGTGCCAGCGGCCCGATCTTGGCCAGCACCGGGAGCTTGAGCTGGAGGCTGAGGTACTCCTTCAGCGACTCCTCGGTGTTCATCGACATCGCGAACAGGTTCGGCGCGACCTCGGTGGGCGTGAAGTTGGTGTCGCCGGCCTCGAAGAAGTCGGCGAGGTTGCCCTTGGCATCGATCTCACAGACCAGGGTGCGCTTGCCCTGCGAGGCCGCGAGGTGGCCGAGGGCCGCGGCGATGGACGTCTTGCCCACGCCACCCTTGCCCGTGACGAACAGGAGCCGGCGGTCCAGTACGGAGGTCACGGCCACGGGCGCGGCGACCGAGGGGTCAGGCCCCGAAGCCGATGCGGCGCGCCTCGTCCGACGAACCGATCTCGACGTAGGCGATGCGCTCGGTGGGGACACCGAAGCGCCGACCCTTCTTGTCGGTCAGCCACAGCACTGCGGTCTCTCCGGTGATGGCCTTGTCGACGTCGGCCTGGACGGCATCGCCGTCGCCGTCGTCGCCGAGATCGACCTCGATCTCCTTGGCCGTGTAGGTCACACCGATCCGAACATCCACGTCTTCACACCTCGGTCGTCTTGGACAGGGGTCGTCTTCTGGCAGCGCCCGGGCGTCCGGGCTCGGTCAACCTATCGGCCCTCTCCCCCGCTGACCGACTGCCACCACCGAGGGCGGGACTCGGCCTCGGCCCGGCGGGTCCAACCGGTCCACATGCCGCGGACCGCCCCCGGCGTGACGACGGCCTTGATGATGTGCGCCGGTACGAGGAACCAGAGGCCGAAGGACACCCAGTCGTGGACGAACGTGGCGCCGGTACGCCACTCGAGGGGGAAGGGCCCGAACCAGCGCATGATCGAGCCCGTGCCGAGCAGCACGAGCAGCGCCGACGACGCGAGGACGGCGTTGAGCTTCTGACCCCCGTTGAACTTGCCCGTCTCGCTGGCGGCCCGCGTCCGCCGGCGGAACCAACGGATGTCGTCGTCGTGCCAGTTGGCGAAGCGGTCGATGTCACGCCGGAGTCCGGCCCGCCACGGCCCGGCCATGGCCACGAGGAACGGGACGACCGAGGCGAAGCCGGCGATGATGTGCAGGTCCTTGACGAGTTCGCGCCGGCCGATGGCCACCGACAGCGGACGGATGTAGAGCGCGGCGCCGGTGGCGATGGCGATCAGCACGGCGGCGGCGCTGACCCAGTGCAGGATCCGCTCGGTCCGGTCGAAGCGCACCACCTGGTCGCCGACCAGACGATCGTTGGGGCCACGCGCGTGGCGGGCTCGGGGCGCCGCCGGGCGGGCCGGGCTCGACGCCGCCGTCATGTCGGGTCGTCGCTGCGGCCGTTCGAGCGTCCGACCCAGGCGTCGGTGTCGTAGCCCCGGATCTCCCAGAACCCCGCGGGGTCGGGTTCGTTCGTGACCTCGAACCCGGCGAGCCACTTGAGCGACTTGTACCCGTACATCGGAGCCACGAACAGACGCACCGGGCCACCGTGCTCGCGCCGCACGTCGTCGCCGAGCATGCGATGGGCGACGAGGACGTCGTCGCGTCGGGCCTGCTCGAGGCTGAGGGTGGTGGTGTAGGTGCCGTCGTAGGAGAAGAACCGCACGTGCGTCGCGTCGCCGGACACGCCGGCTTCGTCGAGCAGCGTGGACACGCGCACCCCGGCCCACTCGACGTCGGGGACCCGCCACCCGGTGACGCACTGGAAGTCGCGGGTGAGACCCACGATGGGGCGCTCGAGGAGCTCGTCGTAGCCGAGGTCGAGCTGACGGTCGACGAGCCCGGTCACCCCGAGGCGGAAGTCGGCCTTGGAGACGTCGGGGTTGAAGCCGGCGACCGAGTAGAAGCGGAACTTCGCCGTGGTGGGGAGCAGCGACGACAACCCGGTGCCGTCCCGAGACGTCAGCGGACGGAAGGCCTGCTCGAGCACGGTCTGCACCGGCGCACCGACGAGGACGCCGGCGGCGCCGAGACCGAGCACGCCCAGGAAGGCTCGACGCCCAACTGGTCGATACGCTTGGTCATCCACCCCCGCCAGCGTACGGTGCTGCCTCAGACCGGCCGCTGCAGGCCGCGCTGTTCATCGATCGGTAAGACGGGACATGACCACACTCGGAGCTGACGATCTCGACTTGGTGCGCCGCCGCGTCATCAACGTGGTCGGCCACGAGCTGCGCACCCCCCTGACGACCATCCGCGGTCTGGCCGAGCTGATGAGCACGGCGTCCGACGAGGAGCTCCGCGAGACCCTCATCCCCACGCTGGTCCGCAACGCCCGCCGGGCCGAACGGCTGCTCGACGATCTGCTCATCGCCGGGGGTGTCTCCACCGCGCACCCCGTCGATGCCGGCACCGAGCTCGACCTCGAACCGCTCGTCGCCGAGGCCGTGGCCGGCACCGCCGTCGAGGTCGTCGGCCATCCCGACGGACCCGTCCATGCCCGACGCGAGAAGGTGAGTCACGCGCTCGGCCATCTCGTCGACAACGCCAACCGCTACTGCGTGAGCCCGCCGACGCTCGAGTTCGACAGCGATGCGGAGACCATCACCGTCATCCTGCGGACACCGGTCGACTCGGTCGTCAACAACCTCGAGCTCGGCTTCGAGCTGTTCTTCCGCGGCGAGGTCGCCGTCACCACCAGCCCCGGGCTGGGGGTCGGCCTGCCCGTTGCTCGAGCGCTCGCCCGACTCGACGGTGGCGACGTCCACATCGAGCAGACCGATGGCGTCGTCGTCACCCGCTTGACCCTCCCGAGGCCTTCGTGACCAGCCCAAGAGACATCGAGGTCGTCGTCGCCGACGACGAGATGGACATCCGACTGCTGCTCAAGCTGCAGCTGCGTCAGTTCGGCATCTCCGTGGTCGGCGAGGCCAGCGACGGTCGCGAGGCCATCGACGTGTGCGAGTCGACCCGACCGCACGTCGTCGTCCTCGACCTGCTGATGCCGACCATGAGCGGCTTCGAGGCGATCCCCGAGCTCCAAGAGCGTTGCCCCGACGTCAAGATCATCGCCTACTCGGCGGTCGCCGGCGACTTCGCC
This sequence comes from Acidimicrobiales bacterium, assembly GCA_041618235.1. GTDB lineage: Bacteria > Actinomycetota > Acidimicrobiia > Acidimicrobiales > Salinilacustritrichaceae > Salinilacustrithrix. Next base: position 56,180 of record JBFJNI010000005.1, on the reverse strand, counting down.
CGCACCGAGATGGAGCGCCACGGCATCCCGTTGCGACTGAAGAACGGCGACCCGGAACCGCTGGTCGCCGCCATCCGTGAGCTCGTCGACGAGCTCGACGCCGACCGCATCGGCTGAGCGGCTGAGCGGCTGCTCAGACGATCTTCAGCTCGGGGTGGAACCGCTTCGTCGGGGCCAGGTCCTCGATGATGGCGCGGGCGATCTCGTCGAAGGCCTGCGCGGCCTCCGACTCGGGAGCCTCGACGACGATGGGGTGACCGCTGTCGGAGCCCTCACGTAGCTGCGGGACCAACGGGACCTTGCCGAGCAACGGGACGTCGATGCGCTGGGCCAGCTCGTCACCGCCGCCGGCACCGAAGATCTCGTAGCGCTGGCCGTCGTCACCGGTGAACCACGACATGTTCTCGATGACACCCTTGACCTCGAGGTTGACCTTCTGCGCCATGAAGGCCGCCCGCTGCGCGACCCGCTGGGCAGCGGGCTGCGGCGTGGTGACCACGTAGACCTCGGCCCGGGGCAGGAACTGGCTCAGCGAGATCGAGATGTCACCGGTGCCCGGGGGCAGGTCGACGACGAGGAAGTCGGGGTCGTCCCAGAAGACGTCGGTCAGGAACTGCTCGAGCGCCTTGTGGAGCATCGGGCCACGCCAGATGACCGCTTGGTCCTCCTCGGCGAAGAAGCCCATCGAGATGCACGAGACGCCGTACGCGTCGGGCGGCACGAGCATCGAGTCGATGACGACCGGCGGGCGGTCGATGCCGAGCATGCGCGGGATCGAGAAGCCCCACACGTCGGCGTCGACGATGGCGGTCTTCTTGCCCCGCTTGGCCAGGCTCACGGCCAGGTTGGTGGTGACGGACGACTTGCCGACGCCGCCCTTGCCGGACGCGACGAGCAGGACGCGGGTCTTCGAGCCAGGATCGGCGAACGGGATCGTCCGGCCCTCGGCGTGGCCGTGGGCGGCCTGGCTGCCGGCGGTGGCCTGGGGGTCGCCGACCATGAGCTCGCGGACCTTGGCCCGCTCGTCGTCAGTCATGACGTCGAAGGTGACCCGGACCGAGTCGACGTCGTCGAGGGCGTGCACGGCATCGCCGACGCGGCGCTCGATCTCGTTGCGGAGCGGGCAGCCGGACACGGTGAGTGCGATCTCGACGTGCACCGATGCACCGTCGATCCGGACGAACCGGATCATGCCCAGGTCGACGATGCTGCGGTGCAGCTCGGGGTCCTCGACCGGACGGAGGGCATCGATGATCTGGGACTCGGTGGGCACGGGTCGGACCTTCCGGGGGTTGGTGACAGGGACCGGGGATTTCCCCTATCCGCGTAGGTAGAATACCGACGTGGTCACGGCATCACGCATCCCCGACGACGACGGCGGCTCGCTGAACGCCACCGACTTCGCGTCTGCGGTGACGGCCATCACGTCGGCCTTCGGTGACCCGACCCGGCGAGACATCTACCTGTGGCTGCGCGATCACAGCGACGGGGCCACGGCGGCCGAGGTGGCCGCCCAGTTCGATCTGCACTCCAACGTCGCCCGCCACCACCTCGACAAGCTCGCCGGCGGCGGCTACGTCGAGGTCTCCGCGGCCCGTCCCACCGGCGGCGGCGCCGGCCGGCCGTCGAAGCGCTATTCCGCCACCGGCGACGGCAATCCCATCGAGTTCCCGGTGCGCCACGACGACCTGTTGGTCACGCTGCTCGGTCGGGCGCTGGCCCTCCTGCCGCCGGCCGAGGCTGCGCAGATGGCCGAGGAGGTCGGCATCGAGTACGGCCGCAGCCTCGCCTCGACGATGGGCCCCGACGACGCGACCCAGCGTTCCTTCCGGTCCTCGTTGCACGCGGTTGCCGATGCCCTGACGGCGCACGGGTTCGCCGCCCACGCCGAGAAGCAGGGCGAGGAGCTGCGCATCGTCGCCCAGCACTGCCCGTTCGGAGACACGGCCATCGAGCACCCGGTGATCTGCGCCGTCGACCGTGGGCTCGTCAAGGGGATGCTCTCCTCGCTCTACGGCGACACCCGGCCGGCCACCGAGACCACGGTGGCGCTGGGCTCGGAGACGTGCGTCACCGTCGTCACCTCGTCGTCCTGAGCCTCGCGTGTCTCCTGCGCCCGGCGTGATCGAGCACGACCTCGACCACGCCTCGACGTCGCCGCTGCGTCCCGAGGCGCGGGCGGCGCTGCTGGAGGCGCTCGACGGGTCCGCCGGCGACCCGTCCCGGATCCACACCGCCGGCATGCGGGCGCGTGTCGCCCTCGAGCAGGCGCGCGAAGTCGCGGCTGGCGCCCTGGGGGCCCGACCCCGCGAAGTCGTGTTCACCTCCGGCGCCACCGAGTCGATCGTCAGCGCCTGCTGGGGTGCCGCCCCCCGAGGCACGTACCAGGTGCTGGCAGCCATCGAGCACTCTGCCGTGCGCCTCGGCGCCGAGGCCCAGGGCGAGGTCCGGGTCGCCGGCGTGGACGGTTCCGGCCGAGTTGATGCCGATGCGCTGCTCGACCTCGTCGACGACGACACCGCCCTGGTCCACCTGCAGTGGGCGAACCACGAGGTCGGCACGGTGCAGCCGGTGGCCGAGGTCGTCCGGCGCTGTCGCGAGCGGGGCGTCCTGGTCCATGTCGATGCCGCACAGGCCGTCGGCCACCTTCCCGTCGACTTCGGCGCCCTCGGGGCCGACCTGGTGTCCGTCAGCGGCCACAAGGTCGGCGGACCCGCCGGCACCGGCCTCCTCCTGATCCGTCGTGGACTGCGCATCCGGCCGCTTCTCGTCGGCGGCGAGCAGGAACGTGCCCGTCGGGCCGGGCTCGAGAACGTCGCCGGCGCCGCCGCCCTCGCCGCCGCTCTCGGCGCCATCGACGTCGAGGCCGAAGCCGGCCGCCAGCGGGCGCTGGCCGCGCGACTCCGCGCCACGCTCGAAGCCGTGGACGGCGTCACGCTCTACGGCAGCCCGGTCGACGACGGCGATCACCGACTCCCACATCTGGTCTGTGCCGGCATCACCGACATCGAGCCCCAGGCCGTGCTCCTCGGCCTCGACCGCCACGGGATCCTGGCCCACTCCGGCAGCGCGTGCGCATCGGAAGGGCTCGAACCATCACCAGTGCTCGAGGCAATGGGGGTCGACGCCCACCGCTCCCTGCGCGTCTCCGTGGGATGGTCATCCACCGACGCCGACGTCGACGCGTTCGCCGCCGCCTTCCCGCAGGTCATCGCGGACCTCCGCTCACTCCGGCGCTGACGGCGGCGGGCCATTCTCCTCGTTCGGCTCGTTCTCCTCGTTCTCCTCGTTCGGCTCGTTCGGCTCATCCAGACGGATCCATCCGTCGCCGTCTTCCCAGCCGACCGGTGACACCCTTGGGGAACGAATCGTCGACGAATCGTTCCCTAAGGGTTCGGACCGAGGTGCCGGCGACGGGGGCGAGCCGGGCGTGGGGTCGGAGATCTCAGAGCTTTCGGAGTCCGGCGAGTCGGAAGGGCGGTCGTCGGGGGTGGTGACGTCGCCCGATGGGCCCTGCTGGCGGTAGTCGAACGCTGCTCGAGCTCGATCGGACGATCCACGGTCGAGGTGGTGGGGCGGGGGACCCAGCCGCTCGGCGACGAGCGCGGCGAGGCGGGCGCGGGTGGCGGCGACGGTCGCGTCGAGGTCGTCGGCCAGCGCTCGGGCGTCTCGATCGGGTGGACCGGCGCACACCGACGAACCGAGCTGCGCTGCGGCCGGCCACTCGCCGTCGGACCACCGTTCGGGATCGTCGGCAATGGCGACGTCGATGACGGGGGCGTCGACCATCGGGGCCGAGTCCGGCGACGGCACGGACCAGGCCAGCGGCGCGTCCGGGAGGTCGGTGACCTCGGAACGGCGACCGACGGCCGCCTCCGCCCCCGCCGCCAGCCCGTAGACCCCACGTTCGAGACGTTCGACACGCCCGCCCCGCACCTCGTAGGCCAAGGCGTCGGCGAGGCGCTGGACAGGCCGGCGGCTGTCGAGGACGTAGCCGTAGCGGTGGAGCAGGCCGTGCAGTTCGCGCAGGGACTGCGCCCCGTGGCGGGCCAGCACCGCCACCGCGGTGCGGCGCAGGTGTCGGCCCCACAACGGGCGGGCGTCCACCGGTGCCGGCGGCATCGGGATCTCGCCGGGTCGGCCGTAGTGACGATGCTGGCGCTCGGTCATGTTCGGCCAGAGGCGCCGGCGGTAGGTGTCCACCCGGTCGACGATCTCGCGACGACGAGCGGTGAGCTGGTCGAGCGCGGCGTCGAGGCGGGCCAGCTCCTCGAGGCCGTCGGCGTGGGCGATGCGTACGAGGACGTTGTGGTTCGGGTGCAATCGGGGCTGCTCGCGCCGCAATCGCTCGAAGAAGACCGGGTCGTAGGACTCGGTGGTGAGCATGGCTCGCCTCCGTCGGAGAGGATTCGACGGGAGCAGGAGGAGGCGGGCCGCTCCGACCCCGACGGACCGTACGACGGGCCTGCTGACAGGAACGCTCAGTCGCCCCAGTGGCGCTGCTCGGTGAACGGGTCACCGACGTTGTGATAGCCGTTCTGCTCCCAGAAGCCCGGGCGGTCCTCGGCCGTGAACTCCAACGCACGCAGCCACTTGGCCGCCTTCCAGAAGTACCGGTGGGGAAGCACCAGGCGAACCGGGTAGCCGTGCTCGGGCTCGAGTGGCTCGCCGTCGAATGCCCACGTCACGAGCACGTCGTCACGCTCGACGTCGGCCAGCGGCAGGTTGGTGGTGTAGCCGTACTCGGCGTGCTCGATCAGGTGCGTCGCCTCGGGCTGGACCCCGACGAGCTCCATCACATCGGTGAGCCGCACGCCCGTCCAGGTCGTGTCGAACTTCGACCACTTGGTCACGCAGTGGATGTCGAAGGTCCGCTCGACGACCGGGAGCTCCTGGAGCTGCTCGAAGGTGAGCGTCGTCGGTCGGTCGACGAGACCCCTGATCGACAGGTGCCAGTCGGAGAGGTCGTCGGCGTAGCGGGGCACGTCACCGACGTGGAGCACGGGGAAGCGCTCGGTCACGTACTGGCCGGGAGGAAGCCGGGCCGGGTCGATCCCTCGCTCCTCGAGCTGACGCCGGTTGCGGTCGAAGAACCCCATGACGGGCGACGATACCGGCGTCCGAGCGGAGTTCCAGTCCGACGACCGGGCCCGACTACCGATCCCGCGTCGAGCTCCAATAGCGTCTCGCAGCGATGACCCTCTTCGTCGTCCGACACGCCCACGCCGGCGAACGGTCCTCCTGGATGGACGACGACCAGATCCGCCCGCTCTCCGACCGTGGGCGAACCCAGGCCGACGGCATCGCCGCCGCCTTGGCACCGTTCGAGCCGAAGCGGATCCTGTCCTCGCCGGCGAAGCGCTGCATCCAGACCGTCGAGCCGCTCGCCTCAGTGCTCGGCCACCCCGTCGAGGCCGACGACCGGCTCCAGGAGGCGACCGCGACGGACGAGGTCGTGACGATCCTCGACGACCTCGCCGGCATGGACGCGGTGATCTGCAGCCACGGCGACATCATCCCCGAACTGCTCCGCCACCTCGTCGGCCTCGGCATGGAGCCGGATCGCAACCTGGTGTGGCAGAAGGCGTCGGTGTGGACGGTCGAGCGGGCCGACGGACGCTGGACGTCGGGCCGCTACCAACCTCCGCCCGACCGCGGCTGACGGCTCAGCCCCCCAGCGGGTCTCGTCCCTCGTCGATCGCCTCGCGCACCGAGGCCGCGGCCTGCACCTGGTCGGCCGGCGCATCGAGCCCGTCGAAGACCGCCAGATCGGCCCTGGCGCCCTCGACGTCACCGAGGTGTGCCCGCACCGCGGCCCGGAAGACGTACGCCGGGCTGAGTTCAGGGTCGGTGTCGATGGCGTCGTCGAGCAAGGTGAGGGCCTCGGCAGCGAGCCCGCTCCTCGCCAGCAGCCAGCCGAGGTAGGCGCTGGCGGTGGCGCTGTCCGGGTCGACCGTCAGCGCATCGCGATAGCACTGCAGGACATCGACGGCGGGCAGCGTGCCGCGGACGTCGCCGTCGATGCACGCGTCGAGCGCGGCATCGACGATCGACGGGGCGAATTGGTCGGCGAGCGTCCGCTCCTCGGCCGCCGGGTCGTTCTCGTAGAAGGCCGCCAGATCGGCGAGCGCGCCCGGCGCGTCCCCCGTGCGAGACCGGGCGCTGGCGCGGAACACGTACGGGCCGGTCGCTTCGGGCTGGAGCTGGATCGCCGCGTCGAGGTCGTCGAGCCCGGCCTCCACGTCGAACGAGCGGACCTGGAGCCAGCCGCGCCCGACGAGCGCCGGCACGTTGCTGGGCAGCGAGTCGAGGATCTCGGAGTAGCAGGCGAGCGCGTCATCGGCGGCGCCCTCCTGGTCGAAGCCCTGGCACTTCCCGACCTGCTGGGAGGCGGCGGCGACGTCGAGCCCGGTGAGTCCGCCCGAGCCACGCCTGCCGGCGGTGCGCATCACCAGCGCGCCGGCGACGACGGCGAAGAGCACGACGGCGCCGATGACGACCAAGCGCGTCGTGGTGGAGGTGGGCGGGCGCTCGGCGTCGAAGGCCGCTCGACCCTCGTCGATGGCGTGGAGCACCTCGGCGGCGCGGGCGGTGTAGTCGTCGCGCAGCGTCTGGTAGTCGACCTCGTCGAGGTCGCCGGCGTCGCGCTCGCGTTCGAGATCGTCGATGGAGCGCAGCAGGAAGTCACGCTCCTCCTCGAGCGCGGCGAGGGCATCGGGGTCGAGGCGCCCGCCCCGACCGGCCACGGAGGTCATCGGCGCCGCCGCGCCTGGTCGACCAGCTCGCGGTCGGCGTCGGAGATCTCGTGGTCCGGTGGACTGCGCCACGAGCGGAATGCGGCAGCCAGGCCGCCGACGGCGAGCACGAAGAACGCGACCGGCAGGAACCAGATCAGGCCCGCGACGCCGGTCCGGGGCGGGGTGAGCAGCGAGTCCTCGCCGTAGAGGCCGGAGATGTAGTCGCGGATCTGCTCGTCGGACTGGCCCTCACCGATGCGGCGGGCGATCTCGGTGCGGATGCTCTTGGCCGCGGTGGCGTCGGAGCCGGCGACCGACTGGCCCTGACACGTCGGGCACTTGATCGACTCGGCCAGGTCGCGGGTGCGCTCGGCGGTGGTGCGAGCGCCGCGGTCGCCGACGGCCGCCGTCACGAGGGCGCCGGCGAGGAGCGCGGCCAGGATCAGCCACGGCCAGCGGGAACGGGACAGCGCCGTCATCCGAACAACTCCTTGGCCTGGGCCAGCGTCTGGTCGAGGCCACTGGCGGTCACGCCGCCGATGAGCTTGGTGATCACCGTGCCGTCGGGGGCGATGAGGTACGACTCGGGCACGCCGGCGACGCCGTACTGCAGGGCGGTACGACCGTCGGGGTCGAGGACGACCGGCCAGTCGCCGCCGTTGTCGGCGAAGAAGTCACGCACCGACTTCGCCTTCGAGTCGTAGACGACCGAGACGACCCGGGCATCGCCCGCGGCCGCGTGGCGCTGCTCGAAGTTCACCAGCTCGGGGTGCTCGCGGATGCACGGCACGCACCAGGTGGCGAAGAAGTTCACGAGGACGTACTCGCCGCGGGCGTCGGCCAGATCGAACGTGTCCCCGAAGATGGTCTCGCCGGCGATGGGCGGCGCCTGCCGCCCGGTCAGCGGCGAGCCCACGTTGCGCGCGCCCGAGCTGTCGCTGGTGGCGAGCACGACGATGAAGCCGAGCATGACCAGCAGGACGGGCACGGCGACGTAGACCGCGAGCCGGCGCCTCACACGCCCACCTTGGTGTCGTCGACGGCGTCGGGTTCGGCGTCGGGCTCGGGACCGGCGGAGTGCTCGGGCACGGGCGCCGACACCGGGTCGACCGGCCGGCGGCGCTGGCCGGGGAACGCAGCCAGGGCGGTGCCGAAGCCCATCACGCCGGCGCCGATCCACAGCCACGTCACCATCGGCTGGAGGATCACACGGATCACGGCGGGGTCGCCCGGCCCGTCGGGCGCCGAGAGCAGCGTGAGGTAGACGTCCTCGACGAATCCCCACTTCACCGACGGGGTGCCGATCGTGCTGGTCCCGAACCGGTACTGGTTGATGGCCGGTCGGTAGACCTTGCCGCCGTCGACCTGCACGAGTGCCGAGGTGACCGTCTTGTTCGACTCCTCGACGGTCTCGATGCCCTGGTACTCGAGGGTGTGACCGGCGAAGGTCGCGGTCTCGCCCGGCGCGAGCCGCAGCGCGACCTCGCTCGAGTACGACTGCGACGCCGCCAGCGCCACGGCGATGAGCACGACCCCCAGGTGGACGATCATGCCGCCGTTGGTACGGCCCACGAGCCCCCGCCAGCCCTGGCGCCGGGTTGCGAGCACGATCTGTCGGAGCGCAGCGCCGCCGGCGAAGGCGCCGAGGCCGAAGGCCAGGACGGGCGGCACCCCACGAGCGCCGAGGACGACGGCGAGGACCACCACGAGCACGCCGGCGACGGCCGGCCAGAACAGGCGGACCCGCAGCAGCTCCTCGGACGCCTTGCGCCAGGGCAGGACCGGCGCGACCGCCATCAGGAACAGCAGCAGGAACCCGATGGGCATCGTCATGCGGTCGAAGTAGGTGACCCCGACCGAGAGCTGGTCGTCGGTGATCGCCTCGACCACCAGCGGGAAGACGGTGCCCAGCAGCACGACGAAGGCGAAGAGGGCGAACACGATGTTGTTGGCCAGGAACGAGCCCTCGCGCGACAGGGGCGAGTCGATGCGACCCGGCGCCCGCAGGCGATCGCCCCGCCAGCCGATCAGCCCGATGGTGACGACCACGACGAGCCCGAAGAACGACAGCAGCCAGACGCCGATGTCGGACTCGCTGAAGGCGTGGACCGAGTCGACGACGCCCGAGCGGGTGAGGAACGTACCGAGGATGGTGAGGGCGAAGGTGGCGCACAGCAGCGACAGGTTCCAGACCCGGAGCATCCCCCGCCGTTCCTGGACCATCACCGAGTGGATGTAGGCGGTGCCGGTCAGCCACGGGAGCAGCGACGCGTTCTCGACCGCATCCCAGGCCCAGTAGCCGCCCCAGCCGAGGACCTCGTAGCTCCACCAGGCGCCGAGCGCGATGCCGACGGTGAGGAAGCCCCAGGCGAACAGGGTCCAGCGTCGGGTGACCAGCAGCCAGCCCTCGCCGACCCGGCCGGTGACCAACGCCGCGATGGCGAAGGCGAACGGCACGGTGAAGCCGACGTAGCCGAGGTAGAGCATCGGCGGGTGGAAGGCCATCAGGACGTGTTCCTGCAGCAGCGGGTTCGGGCCGGGGCCGTCGAATCCTGCCGGCACCGTCACGGTGCGGAAGGGGTTGGCCGGGCCCATCATGAGGGCGAAGAAGAAGGCGCCGACGACCAGCATCGTGAGCAGTGCCCAGCCGACCAGGCGGTCGTCGAGACGGCGACGGAACTTGTGGGCGATGAGCGCCGTGTAGCCGGCGAGGACCAGCGCCCACAGCAGGATCGAGCCCTCGAGCGCCGACCACATCGTGGCGATGTTGAACAGCGCCGGCGTCCGCGACGAGCCGTTCTCGGCCACGAACTGCACCGAGAAGTCGCGGGTGATGAGCGCTCGCTCCATGGCGACGACGGACACGATCGCACCGCCGAGCGCCATGAACGCGTAGGTCCGGCCCGTGCGGATCAGCGCGACGCGTCCGTCGCGAAGGCCGACGGCGATGGTGACGACGCCGGCGACGCAGGCGATGAGGCCGAGCGCGACCCCGGCGGACCCGAGGGCGGCGTTCACGGTCGTGCCGCTCCGGCCGAGTCGTCGCCGTCGCCGTCGCCGACGTACTCGTCGACGCGGTCGGGGTTGTCCTCTTCGTAGGTCTCGGAGTGCTTGACCAGGATGCGGTCGCTCTCGAAGTGGGTGCCGTCCTCGCTCCACTGGCCCTCGAGGACCACGGGGATGTCGGGCTGGAACAGCTCGGGCGGATCGCCCAGGTGCACGACGTCGACGTCGACGTCGTCGTGGGTGACGACGAAGGTGACGGTGTTGCCCTCGCTCTCGATCGAACCGGCGACCACCGATCCCTGGAGGCGGAATCGCTGCGTGCCGAGCGAGTCCTTCTGGGCGACGGCCTCGTCGGCGTTGCGGAAGAACACGGTGGCGTTCGACAGACCCTGGTACGCCATGAAGATCAGCGCGATGGCCAGCACGGCCAGCACGCCGATGACGGCGACACGGCGACCGCGATCGATGGGCGCGCCCCCGACCGGGGGTGCGGTGCGCGGGGTGAGGTCGAGACCGTCGACGTCGTCGTCGTTCTCGAACGGGGCGTGGAGATCGCCGTCGGGCTCGGTCATGACCAGCGACGCTCCTCGGGCGGGACGATCTTCGACAGGCGCTTGCCCCGCCGGATGGTGGCGACGGCGTAGGCGCCGATGATGCCGAACGTGGCGATCCAGCCGGCCGCGACGTAGCCGGCGTCGGTCATGCCGAGGGTGAGGAAGAGCAACGACAGGCTCATGACGGACCTCCGACGGCGATGCCCGCGGACGGATCGGCGTCGGCCCGCCGGTCGGCGAGGGCGGCATCGAGGTGGTGGCGCTCGGACCGGCCCTCGAGCCAGGCGACGCGGAAGCGGTGCACGAGCAGCCAGGCGCACACGACGCCCGCGACCACGAAGCCGAGGAAGAGGGTGGTGAGCATCGAGCCCTCGATGGTGGCGTCGAGCCGCTTGACGGTGGCGCCCTGGTGCAGGCCACGCCACCAGTCGACCGACTTGTGGACGATGGCGGCGTTGGGCACGAGGAGGAGCCCGAGGACCGCGCTCATGCGCGACCGCGCCTCGGCGTCGCCGGGATAGCGCCGCAGGGCGAGGTAGCCGAGCAGCATGACGAACAGGATCGCCGTGGAGGTGAGGCGGGCGTCCCACACCCAGTAGACGCCCCACGTGGGCCGGCCCCAGACCATGCCGCTGATGAGGCCGAGGCCGACGAGGACGGCGCCGATCTCGGCCGAGGCCACGGCGAGGGCGTCCCAGCCGTCGGTGCGCTTGCGCAGCCACATCGCCGAGGCGACCGAGCAGAACAGGACGGCGACGTACATCCAGGTGACCACGGGCACGTGCACGTAGAGCAGGCGGACGGAGTCGCGCTGGACCTTGTCGGCCGGGCTGACGATGAGCCCCATGATGGCGAGACCGACGGCTCCGATCAGCGAGAGGATGCCGAGCACCCGGGTGAGCGACGAGGACGTCGACGTGACGACCTCGTGGTCGTCGCCGGTGCGGGGGGTGGGGGAACTGGTCACTGTCACGTCTCCTCCAGGAGCGTGCCGAAGAAACTCATGCCGAGGATCGTGTAGATGACGGCGAACGTGGCGAGCAGCCCGCACCACGACCAGCCGTCGTCGACGCCGTTGCCGAGCGCCGCTTCCGACGCCCGGGTGGCTCCGAGCAGGACCGGTGCGAGGACCGGGAGCAGGAGCAGCGGTACCAGCGTGTCACGCACGGCCAGTCCTGCTGCAAGAACGCCGTAGAGGGTACCGGCGGCGGCGATGCCCACGGTCGCGGCCATGCAGGTCGCCACCAGCAGGAGCGGGCCGTCGAGATCGGCCTGGTAGAGCACGACGACGCCGATGCCGAGGACCACCTCGAGGACCACGAGCTGCACGACGACGGCGGCCGCCTTGCCGAGGAAGTAGCCGGCCGGGTCGAGGCCCGAGAGGCGGATGGCCTCGCGGACGCCGGGGGCCGATTCGACGGCGAAGGCCCGCTGGACGGCGAGCAGGCCCGAGAACAGGACCGCGACCCAGTAGAGGCCGGCGGTGGCCCGGTTGAGGATGCCGCGGTCGGGGTCCAGGGCGAACGCGAAGAGCACGAGGATCAGGATGGCGAACGGCACCATCTGGCCCAGGCCGACCCGGGAACGCAGCTCGATGCGCAGGTCCTTGGCCGCCACGAGGCGGGCGTCAGCCAGCATCGCCGACCGCCGTGGCCGGGCTGGGCGCCGGGTCGGGCGCCGTGGCGGCCGCCGGTACGCGGACCAGGCCGCCGGCCAGGGTGACCACCCGCGTGGCCAGTGCCTCGGCCCGCTCGAGCTCGTGGCTGGAGAACAGCACGGTGGCGCCGGACGAGACGGCCTCCTGCACCAGCGCGTCGACCAGGTCGCGCCCCGCCCGGTCGAGGCCGGCGTGGGGCTCGTCGAGCAGCCACAGCTCGGGCCGACGAGCGATGAGCGCGGCGAGGGCGGTGCGGCGACGTTGGCCGGCCGACAGGCGGGCGGCCGCGACGCGGGCGAGACGGCCGTCGAGGTCGCAGCGGGCGAGGGCGCGATCGGCGTCGGCGTCGGTGGCGCCGGCGGCCCGGGCCCAGAAGCGGACGTTGTCGACGACGGTGAGGTCGGCGTACAGCCCCTCGTCGTGACCGAGGAGCCCGACCCGTCGGCGCACGGCTCGGGGATCGGTGGCGATGTCCTCGCCGAGGATGCGGGCGGTGCCACGCACGACCCGGGCCAGACCGGCGCACGCCCGCAGCAACGTGGTCTTGCCGGCGCCGTTCGGGCCGCGCAGGAGCACGATCTCGCCACGGGCCACGTCGAGATCGACGCCGGCGAGGGCGGGAAAGCGGTCGAGGAGCACGACGGCTCCCTGCAACTCGACCGCATCGGGGTGGACGGCGGGCGCCATGGGCCTGCCCAACGGTACCGATGACCTGGGATTTCGACCAAGGCGCCCCCGCCGACGAGTCGTGGCTCGGGGGGCGGTTCGGCGGGTGGCAGCCGCACCCGTACGCTGGCCGCCGTGCGATTGGCGAAGGTGCTCGGAGTGATCGGGCGGATCCTCATCTGGACGGGTTCGATCATCCTCCTCTTCGTGGCGTACCAGCTCTGGGGCACCAACATCGCCGAGTCCCGTGCGCAGGGCGATCTCGAGGCCGAGTTCGAGGCCCTCGTCGGCGGTGGTGGCACGACCACCACCACGACGGCGCCCGGCGACTCCACGCCGGCCCCGACGACCACCACCGCTCCCCCGCCACCGCCCGAGGACGGCTCGGCGGCGGCTCGCATGGTGATCCCCCGCATCGGCGTCGACAAGATCGTCGTCGAGGGCGTCGGCCGCAACGACCTCCAGAAGGGGCCCGGCCACTACCCCGACACCCCGTTGCCCGGCCAGCCGGGCAACGCCGCCATCGCCGGTCACCGCACCACCTACGGCGCGCCGTTCCACCGCATCGACGAGCTCGAGGTCGGCGACGAGATCCTCGTCACCACGCTCCAGGGCACGTTCACCTACGAGGTCAGCGGGCAGCAGATCGTCTCGCCGTCGGCCGTCGAGGTGGTCGCCGCCACCGACGACGACCGCCTCACGCTGACGTCGTGCCATCCCAAGTACTCGGCCCGCCAGCGCATCGTGGTCACCGCGATGCTCGTCGACGAACCCGCGCCGGCCCCGCCGCCCACCACCGTCGTCGACACACCCGACGAACCCGACGCACCCGACGAGCCCGAGGTCGACGAGGCCCCGGTGCTCGAGAGCCTCGACGGCGAGGACGATCGGCGCGCCGGACCCGCCGTGGTCTGGGGCGGCGTCGCCCTCGCGGTGTGGCTGTTCTTCTTCGTGCTGAGCCGGCGCTGGCGGCGCTGGCCCGCCTACCTGATCGGGGCACCGGTCTTCGGCGTCGCGCTGTTCGTCTTCTTCGAGGCGTTCGCCCTGCTCCTCCCGTCGAACTTCTGACCCTCCGGCCCGGCGGCGCCGGACTACGGCCCGACGCCGCCTGATCGGTACGGTCGCACCATGCGGGCGGGTCGATCCGGGGTGCAGCGAGGGGCGTGTGCGCTCCTCTCGCTCGCTGCGCTCGCCGGCGGCGCCTCCGCCTGCAGCGACGACGGAGGGGTCGGCGCCGAACCGACCATCGACGGCACCCTGCCGCCCATCACCGCAGGACCGGTGGCGGCCACCGAGCTGGTCACGGGCGATTGCCTCTCGGGCTTCGTCATCGGTGCATCCGAGCGCATCCGCATCGATTCAGTGCAGGTGGTGAGCTGCGATGTGCCGCACCAGCTCGAGGTGTTCGCCGTGTTCTCGCTGGCGACCACCGAGTTCCCGAACACCGAGGTCGGGCTCTATCCCGGACGGCAGCGGGTGGTCGACGCCGCCGACCAGGGGTGCACCGCCCAGCTCGCCCAGCTCGGCGACGCCGGCGACGAGTACGGGCTGGTGGCGGTGTGGCCCACCGAGGGCTCGTGGGTCGTCGGCGACCGCGACGTCGCCTGCGCCGCGTTCTCGGCCGACGGCAAACCCTTCCCGGGTCGCACGATCATCGCCGGCTGACCCACCGCTGCTTCAGTGGCCGGTGAACTGCGCCGACCGCTTCTGCTGGAACGCGGCGATGCCCTCGAGGCGGTCCTCGCTGGTCCAGACGCGCTCGAACGCGGCGCGGACGTCGTCGTCGTCGACCTCGCGGCCGGCGAGGCGGTCGAGGGCCAGCTTCTGGCCGGCGATCGACAGCGGCGCCAGCTCGGCGATCTGGCGCGCCCAGGCCACCGCGTCGTCGAGATCGCCGGCGCGCTGGCCGAAGCCGATGCGCAGGGCGGTGTCGGCGTCGATGGTGTCGGCGGCGAGCAGCATCGACCGGGCGTAGCCATGGCCGGCGAGCTGGGCCAGCTTCTCGATGGTCCAGTGGTCGACCATGAGCCCGAGCTTCGACGACGGGATGCCGAAGCGGGCACCCGGGCCCACCACGCGCAGGTCGCACGCGATGGCCAACTGCGTTCCGGCGCCGAGGGCGGGGCCGTGGACGGCCGCGATGGTGCAGATGGGGAGACCACTGAGGGCGTCGAGCGTGCGCCGGACGAGGGCAGCGGCCTCCTGGTCCTCGACGTGGGTCAGGTCGGCCCCGGCGCAGAACGCCGTGCCGGCGCCGGCGAGCACCAGCACCCGCGCATCGCCGATCGACGCGCACACGTCGGCCAGCGCGGCGAGGTGCTCGGCGTCGACCGCGTTGCGCCGGTCGGGGCGGTCGATGGTGGCGACGACGACGGGACCGTGGCGTTCGGTGGTGATCACCGGCCAATCCTGCCCCACGCGCCCTGGGTAGCCTGCCGTCCGTGGTCCGGCGGTCGCTCTCTCTCCTCCTGATCGAGGTCGCGCTCGTGGTCGGCGCCTTCGGGCTCGTGGCTTGCAGCGACCCGTCCCCCGAGCAGCGGCGACGGGACCTCGCCGACGACCTGGTGGCCGAGACCGATGGTGCCCTCGACGACACCCAGGCCACGTGCGTCGCCGACGGTCTGTTCGAGGCGTTCGACGAGAGCTCGCTGGACCGGGTCGTCGCCGTCGCCGAGGGCGAGGAGGACGACGAGGGCGTGCGGACCAAGGTGATCGACGTCTTCACCGGCTGTGATGCACTCGCACCCCTGATCGACAACTAGCGGCCCGCCTGCCGGGCGATCGACTGCCGGCCCGACCGCGGCCGGTACCGTCGACCGGCGATGGGTCCCATCATCCTGGCCGCGGTGATCGGCGCGATCGTCGGTGCGTTCCGGCGCCCGCTGGGCGCGCACCTCGAGACGCCGGAGCTCGGCCTCGTCGGCCTGGCGTTCGCCGGGGTCGGCCTGCAGGTCCTCGGTTCCGTCCTCGTGCTCCCGGTCGACGGTCTCCTGCTCGGTCTGTCCCTGGCCGCGCTCGCCGCGTTCGCATTCTGGAACCGTCACCTCGTCGGCATGGGCGTCCTCGCCGTCGGGGTCTCGTGCAACGCGGTGGCGGTGGCGCTGCACGGCGCCATGCCCGTGCGGGCCACGGCGCTGATCGACTCCGGCGCGGTCTCGACCGGCGATCTGGCCACCACCGACCTCGGCTTCGGCCGGCGCTTCGAGCGCACGTCCGACCTCGCCCCGTGGCTCGGCGATGCCATCCCCGTCGACCTCGCGCATGCGGCGATGTCGTTCGGCGACCTCATCGCCCTGGCCGGCATCGCAACGCTGGCCGGCGAGCTCGTGCGCTACGCCCGACGTGGCTCGCGGTGGCCGCTGGGCGTCGGTTCGCGACGGAGGTCGTCGGCCAACCGGGCATCGACCGGCAGCAGCTCCGGGTCATTGATGGCCGCCAGCACGCTCGTGAACTGGAGCGCCGCCGGCACGTCGTGGACCCGGTAGATGCTGTCGGGTCGGTGGGCGGCCATCGACGCGATGACGGCCAGCGTGCCGGCATCACGGGCCTTGGGCCGGGTGCTGGTGATGGCGCCGATGAAGTCCTTGCGTGACGGGGCCACGAGCAGCGGCCGATCGGTGCGGAGCCTTCCGATGCCGGCCACGAGGTCCAGTGACTGGCGCGGCGTCTTGCCGAAGTCCAGCCCCGGGTCGACCAGGACGTTCTGCGGGGGCAGGCCGCGCGAGGCGAGGAAGGCGAGCTTCTCGTCGACGAACTCGTCGACCGCCGCCACGACGTCGTCGTACAGCGCGGGCTCGAGCACCTTCGACTTGGGCGGGCCGACCGTGTGCATCAGGACGTAGCCCGCGTCGAACGACGCCAGGACGTCGGCGAGTTCGGGGTGATGGAGCCCGCTGACGTCGTTGATGATGTCGGCGCCGGCCTCGAGGCAGGCCGCGGCGACGGCGGGCTTGTAGGTGTCGATGGACAGCAGGCCGTCGGAGCGCTCGCGGATCGCCTCGACCAGCGGGACGAGCCGGGCGGTCTCCTCGTCGACCATCAGCTCGGGTGTCTTCGTGTTCGCCGACTGACCGCCGAGGTCCACGACCAGGGCGCCGAGGCGGAACATCTCGACCGCCAGCTCGGCCTGGTCCGCCACCGTGGTCGAACCGTCGCCCGAGAACGACTCGGGGCTCGCGTTGACGATCCCCATGATCGCCGGGGACTCGACGGCGTGGGTCCGTCCTCGTGCTGCGAACTGGCGGGTCATCGCGCCACCGTACCCAGGTGGCACCCTGGCGCTGAGGAGGTGACGCCGCGCTCGGCGCCACGATGCCCACCCCGCCGGCGCCATGCGCGACCATCTCCGGGTGACCGAAGACCCGGTGCTGGAGCAACGTCGTCGCATCGCGCGCCTCGTGGCCACCGGCCAGCGCATCGGCTACTCGCTGTTCGGGTTGGCCGTGGTCCTGTTCATCGCCGCACTCGTGGTCGGCTTCGGCTCGTTGACCGGCCCCATCGTGGGCGCCATCGTCATCGGCTCGGTGGTGCTCGCGCCGGCGATCGTGTTCGGTTACGGCGTCAAGGCCGCCGAGCGCGACGACCGTGAGCACGGCCGCACCACGATGGCGGACGAGTCGTCAGACGACGCTGGTCCGGGAGCTCCCGACGCCTGACGGGTCGGTCCGGGTCGGACCGGCCGGACCCGACGGGGTCGGTCGGGCGTCTACCAGCCGCGCTCGCCCGTGCGGGGCGGGAGCACTCGCTTGAACCGACGGCGCCGGGCCTTGACGGCCAGCAGATCGGTGGACAGTCGCGTGGCCGGGAGGGGCCGGATCGGCTGCGGCGGACGGCGAGCCGTCGAGGCCGGAGCGGAGTTCTGTCGGGGCACGACAAGGTGTTCGCCCTCGCGCGGCGGCGCTCCTGCCTCACGCACCGTGAAATTCTCACCACGCCTCCGGTTCGCGCACGAACGTCCGATTTCTCCCGTTCTCGGAGTCCGGCGGCCGCCCGATGCGCCGTCGCGCCGGTCGCAGTGGTACGAATCGAGCGATGTCCTCACGTCTCCCGGCCGCACGCCGGAAGGAGCAGCTGCTGGCGGTGGCGCTCCCCGTCTTCGCCGAGCGGGGCTTCCACCTGACGTCGATGAACGACGTCGCCGACGCGGCCGGCGTGACCAAGCCGGTGCTGTACCAGCACTTCCCCTCCAAGCGCGCCCTGTACCTCGAGCTGCTGCGATCGGTGGGCGACGACCTGCTCGGCCGGATCCGTGTCGCCACCCAGTCCGCGGGCGGCCCCCGCGCCCAGGTCGAGCACGGCCTCCACGCCTACTTCCGCTTCGTCGCCGACGAGGCCGCCTCGTACCGACTGATGTTCGGCGGCGGCACCCGGCGTGACGCCGAGTTCGCCGAGGAGGCCACACGGGTCGAGCGCACCATCGCCGCCACCATCGCGCCGCTCATCGTGGTCGACGGGCTGTCGGAGGCTGACCGGTTGCTCTACGCCCACGGCATCGTCGGCCTCGCCGAAGGAACCAGCCGCCACTGGAACACCGATGCGCTCGACCTCGACCCGGAGGAGATCGCCGGCCGCGTCGCCGAACTCGCCTGGGGTGGTCTGCGAGGCATCCGAGCGACGGACCATGCCTGAGGGACACGACCTCGACGACCCCGCTTCGGACGTCGGTGTCGGCCCCCATCCCGAGCCGTGGCCGGCCGGCGAGCACCTGGACCCCGAGCTGCTCGCTGCGGGCGACCGGCGCAACGTCGCCGACCGCTACCGCTACTGGCGGATGGACGCGATCGTGGCCGACCTCGACACGCACCGACACCCGTTCCACGTGGCCATCGAGAACTGGCAGCACGACCGCAACATCGGCACCGTCGTCCGCAACGCCAACGCCTTCCTCGCCGAGGCCGTCCACATCGTCGGCCGTCGGCGCTGGAACCGGCGAGGAGCGATGGTCACCGACCGCTACCAGCACCTGCACCATCACGCCGACATCGACGCGCTCGTCGCGTGGGCTGACGACCACCACCTCCCCGTCGTCGGCATCGACAACCTCCCCGGCTGCGTGCCGCTCGAGACCACGGCCCTCCCGGATCGCTGCATCCTGCTGTTCGGCCAGGAGGGCCCGGGTCTGTCCGAGCCCGCCCGAGCGGCGGCGTCGATGGTGTGCTCGATCGCCCAGTACGGCTCGACCCGCTCGATCAACGCCGGCGTGGCGTCGGGCATCGCCATGCACGCCTGGATCCGCCAGCACGCCGGCCCGCCGCCCGGCTGAGCGACGAGCCTCCTCCCTGACAGGATGGCCGCATGAGCGACCCGCGCATCGACATCGCCCCCGACGGCCCCTATCTCGTGCACGGTGGCGTGCCGGTGCGGGAGAAGGACTACGTCTACAGCGAGCACGGTGAACCGATGACCTGGAAGGCGGGCCCGCCGCTCGATCCGTCAGCGGCGGCCAACGACGAGGGCACCTACCGCCTGTGTCGCTGCGGTCAGACCGACAACGCCCCGTTCTGCGACAACAGCCACGCCGATGCCGACTTCGACGGCACCGAGACCGCGCCGACCGACAGCCACCTCGACCGGGCGACCGCCCGCCAGGGCGAGGGCCTCGAGGTCCTCGACGACGTCGGACTGTGCATGCACGCCGGCCAGTGCGGCAACCGTGAGACCAACGTGTGGAAGATGGTCCGCAAGACCGAGGAGTCGATCACCCGCATCGGGGTGATCCGCATGGTCGAGAAGTGCCCGTCGGGTCGCCTGGTCAACCGCATCGACGGCGAGATCGTCGAACCGTCGCTCCCTCAGGAGATCGGCGTCGTCCCCGGCGGCCCGCTGTGGGTCACCGGCGGCGTACCGGTGCAGCGGGCCGACGGCGAGCCGTTCGAGACCCGCAACCGGGTGACCCTCTGCCGCTGCGGGGCATCGGGCAACAAGCCGCTGTGCGACGGGACGCACAAGGAGATCGCGTTCGAGGGCATCACCTGACGTGCTGATCCTCCTGCCCCCGTCCGAGGGGAAGGCCAGGGGTCGACGCAGCCGGCCCCTCGACCTCGACACCTTGGCGTTCCCCGAGCTGAACGAGACCCGGAGTGCCGTCATCGACGCGCTCGGCACGGCCAGCGCCCGGCCCGACGCGCTCGCGGTCCTCGACGCTCCCAAGGGTGCGGCCGACCAGGTCGAGGCCAACGTCCACCTGCGCGACGCCCCCACGCTGCAGGTCGCCGACCTCTACACCGGCGTGCTCTACGACGCGCTCGATCTGGCCACCCTCGATGCGGCCGCCAAGCGACGAGCGGCGCGCCGGCTGGTGGTCGTCAGCGCGCTGTTCGGCGCCCTCCGACCCGGCGACAAGGTGCCGTCGTATCGCCTGTCGATGGGCGTCGACCTCCCCGGGATCGGCAAGCTGGCCTCAGCCTGGCAGGAGCCGCTCGGCCGCGTGCTTCCCGACGCCGCCGGCCGGGGCCTGATCGTCGACATGCGCTCGTCGACCTACGTCGCGGCGTGGCGACCGACCGGCGAACTGGCCGAGCGGACGGTGGCCGTGCACGTGGTGCGCGACGAGGCCGGCAAGCGGTCCGTGGTGAGCCACATGGCGAAGCACATGCGGGGCGTCATCGCCCGCCACCTCCTCGAGACCGGTCTCGATCCGCGCACGCCCGAGGCGCTGGCCGGGGCATTGGCCGAGTCGTACGAGGTCGAGCTCGACGAGGCCAGACCAGGCCGCCCGCGGCGCCTCGAGGTCGTCGAACGAGCCTGAGCTGCGCCGCTCAGCGAGTCGAACGGAGGGTGCGGCGGGCGCCGGGGATGGCGCCGATGACGTTGGTGATCGTGGCCGACAGCTCGGTGACGCTGGCGTCGAGGTGCTCGACCCGTTCGTCGACCGCGCCGAAGGTGCCCTGCACCGCCTCGAGCCGACCGTCCATCCGACCGAGCGTGGACTGCAGCGTGTCGGTCGTGCGGTCGAGGGCGATGGTGAGCGCCTCGATCTGCTCGGGGAGCCGGCCGAGCGACTCCATCATCTTGCGCAGCCGGTAGAAGGTGAACGGCGCGCGGGCGATCTCGCCGACGACCCGGAGCGCCCAAGCGATGACCTGCTCGGGTGTGGGCGGGCGGATGGCGGGCGTCGCCGCCGCAGTCTCCGGGTGAGCCGTCGGCAGGGACGTGACCGTCATGGACGTCGAGCCTACGGATCGCCGCCGCCGTGTTGTCGGAACCGCGGCGGCCATGGGCGAGACTGTCCCGATGGATCGGCTCGACACCGCCCAACGCTCTGCCGACCTCGACCGGATGCGACGCGACACCTTCGACGTCGTGGTCATCGGCGGCGGCGTGACCGGGGCAGGCGTCGCCCTCGACGCAGCGACCCGAGGTCTCTCCGTGGCGCTGGTCGAGCAGCGCGACTTCGCCGCCGGCACGTCCAGTCGGTCCTCCAAGCTCTTCCACGGCGGCCTGCGCTACCTGGAACAGTTCGAGTTCGGCCTGGTCACCGAGGCGCTGCACGAGCGGAACCTGATGCTCAACCGGCTCTGCCCCCACCTGGCCCGGCCGGTCTCGTTCCTCTACCCGTTGACCCACCGGGTGTGGGAGCGGCCCTACGTCGGCGCCGGCATCGCGCTCTACGACGTGCTCGCCGCCTTCGGCGACAACCCGCTCCCCCGCCACCGCCACCACGGCAAGCGCACGGTCCGCGAGACGGTCCCGTCGCTGCGGCCCGACGTCTACACCGGCGCCATCACCTACTGGGACGCGCAGGTCGACGATGCCCGCCACACGATGAGCGTCGTCCGTACGGCCAAGCACTACGGCGCCGCCATCGCCTCGTCGGTGCGGGTGGTCGGGCTGCGACGCGAGGATCAACGCGTCACCGGGGTCGAGGTCCTCGACGTCGAGTCGGGCGACGAGTTCACCATCGACGCCCGACAGGTCGTCAACGCCACCGGCGTCTGGACCGACCACGTCCAGGACATGGCCGGCGGCTCGTCGCTGCGGGTCCGTGCGTCGAAAGGCGTGCACCTCGTCGTGCCCCGCGACCGCATCCGATCCGACACCGGCCTCATCTGTCGCACACCCACGTCGGTGCTGTTCGTCATCCCGTGGGGCGACCACTGGCTCGTCGGCACCACCGACACCGACTGGAACCTCGACCTCGCCCATCCCGCGGCCAGCGCGGCCGATCTCGACTACCTGCTCGAGCAGGCCAACCGCTGGCTCGAGCCGGCCCTCACCCACGAGGACATCATCGGCGTCTACGCGGGCCTCCGACCCTTGCTCTACGGCGAGTCCGACTCGACCTCCAAGCTCAGCCGCGAGCACGCCGTGAGCACCGTTGCACCCGGGCTCATCTCGGTCGCCGGCGGCAAGTACACGACGTATCGGGTCATGGCCGCGGACGCGGTCGACTCGGTCGTCGAGGCCCTGGGCGGCCACCGCCCCCGCTCGTGCACCGAGGACATCCCGCTCGTCGGTGCCGTCGGCTGGGAGGCCGTGCGCAACCGACGCCTCGAGCTGGCGTCGTCCAGCGGCCTCACGGTGCAACAGGTCGACCGGCTGATCTCGCGCTACGGCGCCGAGGCGCCGTCGCTGCTCCGCCTGCTCGACGCGCACCCCGACCTGGCCGAGCCGCTCCCTGGCACCGAGGGCTACCTCGGGGTCGAGATCCACTTCGCGGCCTCCCACGAGGGTGCGCTCCACCTCAACGACGTCCTCACCCGTCGTACCCGGGTCTCGATCGAGACGCACGACCGAGGGATCGCGGCCGCACCCGTCGCGGCGGCGATCATGGGGCGGGTCCTCGGATGGGACGACGAGACGCTCGCTCGAGAGGTCGACAACTACCGGTCGCGCGTCGAGGCCGAGCGCGACAGCCAGAAGGCCGCCGACGACCGCACCGCCGACGCCCGCCGGCTGGGCGCCGAGGACGTTCGGGTCGGGGCCGACTGATCACACGTTGGAATCTGGCGACAACCGACGGACCCCTTCGAGGCGAGTTGTCGCCAGATTCGGGTGGGGGGTGGGGTCAGTCGCTGACGAGGGTGACGACGGCCGACCGCTGTGGCCCGTCGCCGCGGACCGGCGTCTCGAGCTCGATTTCGTCCTCGAGCATCTGCTCGAGCTCCTCGATGACCCGGTCGACGACCTCGCGTGCCAGGCCGGGCATCGAGCGCTCGCGGCCACGCAGGCGGACGGTGACCTTGACCTTGTTGCCCTTCGAGAGGAAGTCGGCGACCTTGCGGGTCTTGGTGTCGAAGTCGTGATCGCCGATGTTCGGGCGGTACTTCATCTCCTTGGTGCCACCCGACTTCTTCTTCGACGCTCGGGCCTTCACCGACTGCTCGTATTCGTACTTGCCGTAGTCCATGATCCGGCACACCGGCGGGCTGGCGTCGGGGGCGACCTCGACGAGATCCATCCCTGCTCTGCGGGCCGTGTCCATGGCGGCGAGCAGCGGGACCTCGCCCACCTGGTCGCCGTCGGCGTTGATCAGCCGGACCTCACTGGCCCGGATGTCCTCGTTCACTCGGTGCTTGGTGTTGCGCCGGCGCATCAGTCGGTTCCTGGGTGCGATGAGCTTCTCCTGTCGTTCGTGTGCAGTTGACGGGGCGTCTGTACCCCGAACGGCACTCGATCAGACGGTGAGCAGTGCTCGCAGGTGCGGCCACGCCGAGGCGAAACCGGCGTGGCAGTCGAGCTCGTCGACCTCGGCCGGGGTGAACCATCCCACGGCGTCGGTCTCGAAATTCATGCTCTCGCCGAACCGGTGGTCGACCTCGATGACGAAGGTCGTGTACGACCAGTCGTCGGCCGGGGCGAACACGTGACTGCCCAGGACCCGATGCTCGGGCACGGTGCCGATCTCCTCGGAGGCCTCACGCAGGGCGCCCTCCTCGGCCGTCTCGCCGGCGTCGAGCGCGCCGCCGGCCACCGACCAGGTGCCACCTTCGTGCGACCACGCCGACCGCTTCTGCAGCATGACCCGCGGCCCGTCGATGCCGCGGTGCACGAACAGCACGCCGGCCGCGCCGTAGCGCCCCCAGCGCGTGTGACCGTCGCTGCACCGCACGAAGCCGTCGCCACTGCCCCGCACGGTTCAGGCGTACCCGCGTGGATTCTGCTGCTGCCAGTTCCAGTGGTCCCGACACATGTCGTCGAGGTCGCGCTTCGCCGACCATTCGAGCAGCTCGGAGCTCAGGGTCGTGTCGGAGAAGATCCGCGGCGCGTCGCCGGCGCGACGTCCGACGATCTCGTAGGGGATGTCGCGGCCCACGGTCTTGCCGGCGGCGGCGACGACATCGAGCACCGACGAGCCGGTGCCGGTGCCGACGTTGACCGCCCGGCATCCCTCGATCTTCGCCAGCGCGTCGAGTGCGGCCAGGTGGGCGTCGGCGAGGTCGACGACGTGGATGTAGTCGCGGATGCAGGTGCCGTCGGGGGTCGGGTAGTCGTCGCCGAAGATCTTCAGCTTCTCGTGACGGCCGATGGCGACCTGCATGACGAAGGGCATCAGGTTGTTGGGGATGCCGGTGGGGTCCTCGCCGATGCGTCCGCTGGGGTGGGCACCGACCGGGTTGAAGTAGCGCAGCAGGACGATGCGCCACGCCGGGTCGGATGCGGCGAGATCGCGGAGCATCTCCTCGATGTAGAGCTTCGTGCGGCCGTACGGGTTGATCGCGGTGAGCGGGGTCTCCTCGGTGACGGGCACCTCGGCGGGGTCGCCGTAGACCGTGCACGACGACGAGAACACGATGTCGTGGACGCCGTGCGCCGCCATCGCCTTGAGCAGGTGGATGGTGCCGACGATGTTGTTGTCGTAGTAGGTGAGCGGGATCTCGACCGACTCGCCGACCGCCTTCTTCCCGGCGAAGTGCACCACCGAGTCGATCGGTTCGCCGGCGAAGACCGCCTGCAGCGCTTCGAGGTCACGCAGGTCGACCTGGTGGAAGGCGAGGTCGTCGTCGGCGAGCTCACGCACCCGATCGAGGGCGACCGCGGACGAGTTCGACAGATCGTCGACCACGACCACGCGATTTCCGGCATCGAGGAGCTGCACGCACGTGTGCGACCCGATGTAGCCCGCGCCGCCGGTGACCAGGACTGTCGTCATGACGGGAGCCTAGGGAGTGCCCGAAGCCGCGACGGCACGCTCACCGGGTGCGCTCGACGGCAGGCGGATCAACACGGTCGTGCCGCCACCCGGAGGTTCGTCGCCGACCTCCAGGGATCCGCCGTGGTTCTCCGCGATCACGAGGGCGGTGGACAGACCCATGCCCGATCCGTCGATGGGCCCGGCGCGGTCGACGAGACGGGTGCCGAGATCGAGGACCGACGCCCGCTGGTCCTCGGCGATGCCGGTGCCGTCGTCGACGATCGCGATGACGACGGTGCCGTCGTCATCGGGGTCCCGCGCCTCGATCCGCACCTGCACCGGCGCATCGGGACGGCGGTAGCGGACGGCGTTGTCGATGACGTGTCGGAAGAGCGAGACCAGCGACTCGCGATCGCCCACGACGTCGGGCAGCGCGTCCCAGGTGACGTCGGACGAGGACTCGTCGATCTGCTCACCGAGCTTGTCGACCACCTCCTGTACGACCTCGTCGAGCGACACGGGGCGCAACTCGACGGCCCGGCCGATCTGGAGCGCGTACGCGAGGACGTCGTCGACCATCCGCGACGCTCGTCGGGCGTTGACCACCATCCGGTCGGCCATCATCGCTCCCTGCTCGCCGAGCTCGGGGGCGACGGTCGGCAGGAGCTGGGCGAAGCTGGAGACGTTGGCCAGCGGCGCCTTCAGGTCGTGCGCGATGGCGCGGGTGAACCCGTCGAGGTGGTGCAGCGCTCGGGTCAGGCGGACGTCAGGGTCCGACACGTGCTCGTCCACGGTTCAGCGCTCGACCCGCGCGGGCGAGCCGCTGACCAACAGGACGAGGAGGAGCGCGGCAGCCGCGCCGCCGAGCGCCAAGTGCGGGGCACCGAAGCCATCGCGCGCCCCGACCACCACCAGCCACGCCAGCACACATCCGACGGCAGGACTGAGCAGCCACACCCGCAGCGGGCTGTAGGCCAGCCGGCGGCGCACCACCAGGACGAAGTCGGCGGCGGCGACGCCGGTGAGCACGAGGGCGGCGGAGACGTCGCCGACCTCGAGCTGGTCGCGCCAGACGGTGAGCATCGCGATGAGCGCCGGGATGAACGCGCCGTAGATCGCCAGGCAGCGGCGGCACACGTACGAGTCGCCGAAGCGGACGCAGCGGTCGGCCTCGTGCTCGTGGTGGTGCGAGAGCCAGACCGGGGGAAGCGGTACCAGCGTCGGGGTGGGAGCGCGCTCGGATGGCGTATGGACGGGTTCGGTGCCCGGTTCGGGGCCGGGGTCGGTCATGCCGTTCAGCCCAGGTGATCGTGGAGGAACGAGACCACGCCGGGCCAGATGCGGGCGGCCAGTTCGGCGTCCTGGGTGCCGAGGGCGTTGTGCGGCGCCATGAAGGCGTGGCCGCTGCCCTCGTGCACGGTGATGGTGGCGTCCTTGCCCAGCGAGCGGAGATGCTCCTCGAGCGCACGGGCCTGCCCCGGCGGGAAGAAGTCGTCGTGCTCGGCCATGTGGCCCTGGATGGCGGCCTCGATGGCGCCGAGGTCGGCGGGGCCGTCGTCGATGGGCGGGAACCCGTAGAAGGGAACCGCGGCCTTGACCTTGTCGGGCCGAAGGCTGGCGAGCACGAAGGTGAGCATGCCCCCCATGCAGAACCCGACGACGCCGATGCCGTCGCCCGTGGTCGCCTCGTGATCGGCGAGGAAGTCGACGGCCCCGCTCATGTCGCGGCCCGCCCGATCGATGGGGAGCTCGGTCATGAGCTGGCCGGCCTTGTCCATCTCGTCATGGGCCGCGAGCTCGCCGTGGTAGAGGTCGGGGGCGAGCGCGACGAACCCGGCCTCGGCGAGCCGGTCGGCCATCGTCTTGATGCCCGAGTCGAGACCCCACCACTCCTGCACGACGATGACGCCCGGGCCGGTACCGGACGGCGGGCGGACCAGGTACCCGGACGCCGTGTTTCCGTTGCTCGCGAACTCCACAGTCTCAGCCATGTCGCGGAACCTACCGAACCGCCGCCGGCGGGGGCGGTCGCAGTGCATGAAGTGGGCGCGGTCGGGGAACAGCACCGGGCCACCCCGTCGAGGGCATCAGCCCAGACACGAGATCTGCGCCCGGGAGGACCCGTGACCGCACTCGCCACCGCCCTTGCATCTGCCCAACTCCCCCTGCCCTCGCCGCGGGGTCCGCTGACCGATCACCTCCTCGGCCATCTCACGGGCGTCGTCCCCGACCTGCCGCCGGCGCCAGACGAGGTCGGCCTCGACGACGCCGACGCCCAGCAGGCACTGTGGCTGCTCAACGTGGCGCAGGTCGGCGACCATCCCGCCGTCGTCCCCGGGGCGGTGCGGTCGCTCGCCACCCGCACGCTGCACTGGCACCTCGAGGCGCGCTTCGAGCAGGCCGTGCTCGGGGCGGTCGGCGCGGTGCAGACCGCCGACCTCCAGCGTCACCTCGACGACCTGCTCACCCGCACCTCGATCGACGTGGTCTCGAGCGCCACTGCGGTGGGCGGCGGCGCGGTGCAGGAGGTGTTCCTCGCCAAGGCGCCGTACCTCGGCTTCGAGGCCGATCCGCACACGATGGCGCTGGCAGCGCTCGAGCCCGCGGTCCAGCACGTGATGGCCGAGATCCAGGCCGGCGAGTACGGCGTCGGCTTCAATTCGACGCACTCCGAGATCTACCGGAACTGCCTCGACCTGCTCGGCGTGACCTACGGCGATGCGGTCGACGCCGCCCCGGTCGCCTCGTTCGTCGACGCCAACCTCGCCTGGCTCTTCGGCCGCGACCGCCGGTGGCGCGGGGCGTCGGCCGGCCAGCTCTGCTACCTCGAGCTCGACTCGGTCGGACCGTGCAGCCGACA
Organism: Acidimicrobiales bacterium; assembly: GCA_041618235.1. Taxonomy (GTDB): domain Bacteria; phylum Actinomycetota; class Acidimicrobiia; order Acidimicrobiales; family Salinilacustritrichaceae; genus Salinilacustrithrix. The sequence goes on along the minus strand of JBFJNI010000005.1, from coordinate 28,627 downwards.
CGTCGCGGCGTGGAAGGCCGCCGGGCTCCCCGAGGCCGGCCGGCGGTGGTACGACGTCCATGTGATGGCCGATGCCGAGCACGAGGACATCGTGCGCCAGCGCCTGGTGCCGGCCATCGAGCAACACACGCCATGGCTGCGCGACGACGCCGCGTTCGGCGCCGAGGCCACGTGGTTCATGCAGCAGCGAGTGGCGCTCGAGCTCATCGGACGCTGGCCCCGCTCCACCTGACCGGGCGCAGATCCTCACCGCACCGTTCGGCGACCGCTGCCTAACCTCCCGAGGTGCAGATCGCCATCGCCTTGTTCCCCCGTGTCACCGCGCTCGACGCCATCGGTCCCTACGAGGTGCTCCAACGTCTGCCCGGCGCCACCGTCACCTTCGTCGGCGACGAGGTCGGCACCGTCCGCACCGAGAACGGATTCCTCGGACTCACCGTCGACGCCACCTACGACGACGTGACCGATCCCGACGTGGTCATCATCCCCGGCGGCGTCGGTACCCGCGAGCTGGTGGCACCGGGGAGCCGGATCCTGCAGTGGGTCCGGCAGGTCCACCCCGCGACCCGCTTCACCACCTCGGTCTGCACGGGATCCCTGGTGCTCGCTGCCGCAGGCCTGCTCGACGGCCTGGAGGCGACGACGCACTGGAGCACCTACGACGTGCTCGAGCAGCTCGGCGCGAAGCCCACCGGCACTCGGGTGGTCGAGCACCTCGACCAGCGGATCATCACCGCGGCCGGGGTGTCGTCGGGCATCGACATGGCATTGCGGCTGTCCGAGCTGCTCGTCGACGCCGACGCCGCCCGAGCGATGCAGCTGATGATCGAGTACGACCCCCAGCCGCCGTTCGACGCCGGCAGCGTCGACAAGGCCGGCGACGCCGTGATGGCACGGGTCATCGAGTACTCCGCCACCAAGCAGTAGCGCGACCCGGCGCGTCACCTCGTCCGAGCCGACAGACTCGGGCGATGCACGTCGCCACCGAGAACGTCGGCACGACACTGCTCACCAACGTGCTCGCGCGCGGACGGCGGTCGCTCGACGGCGAGTGGCGCAGCATCGTCGACCCCTACGACGCCGGTTACCTCTCGATCCTCGGGACGGCCGACCCGCGCGGTTGGTTCCGCGACTTCAAGCCACGACATCCGCTCGACCGCGTCGAGTACGACTTCGACCGGTCGCCGGCGCTGCTGGTTCCCGCCGACTGGAACACCCAGCGCGACGACCTGCACTTCTACGAGGGGACGGTCTGGTACCGCCGCGCGTTCGACTCCGACGGTGAGGCCGCCGGAACCCGCACCTTCCTCCACGTCGGCGCGGCCAACCACACGACCCGCGTCTTCCTCGACGGAGAGGAGCTCGCCCTCCACGTCGGCGGGTTCGGTCCCTTCTCGGTCGAGCTCACCGGCCGGCTCGACGCCGGCGCCCATTCGCTCGTGCTCATGGTCGACAACCGTCGCGACGAGCGCCGGATCCCGGCGGTGCGCACCGACTGGTGGAACTTCGGCGGCATCACGCGGTCGGTCGATCTGGTCTCCGTCCCCGAGACGTTCCTGCGCGATGCATGGCTGACCATGACGCCGGACGGAAGACTCCTCGGCGGAAGCACCGTCGACGGCGGTGACGCCGACCTGCCCGTCACCGTCGCCATCCCCTCGCTCGGCGTCGAGCACACCTCGACCGACGGCACGTTCGAGCTCGACGTCGACCCGGATCGCTGGAACCCCGGCCGCCCCGTGCTGCACGACGTCGAGTTCCGCGTCGGCGACGACCCTTCGAACCGTGACGTCGTGCGCGACCAGATCGGGTTCCGCACCGTCCGCACCGACGGCCCCACGATCCTGGTGAACGACCAACCGCAGTGGCTCCACGGCATATCGATCCACGGCGAGGGACCCAGCGGCGGACGCCGGGCGAACGGGGCGGCCGATGCGGAGACGTTGCTCGGCTGGGCGCAGGACCTCGGCGCCGACTTCGTGCGACTCGCCCACTACCAGCACGACGAGCACATGGTCCGCGAGGCCGATCGGCGCGGGCTGCTCGCCTGGTGCGAGCTGCCCGTCTACTGGGGCATCGCGTTCGACGACCCCGCCGTGCTGGGCAACGCGCTCGCCCAGTGCGACGAGCTCGTGGTACGCGACCGCAGCCGGGCCAGCGTGATCCTGTGGTCGATCGCCAACGAGACGATGCCCGACGACGCTCGCAACTCGTTCCTCGCCGCACTGGCCGGGCGCACACGCGAGCTCGACCCGACGCGCCTGGTGACGGCGGCGCTGCTCACCCTGCCGTCAGCGGGCACCGACCACGTCATCGACGACCCGCTCGGCGAGCACGTCGACGTCGTCGGCGTGAACCAGTACCACGGCTGGTACTACGGCGACCTCGACACCGTGCCCGAACAGCGGTGGACCAACCCGTGGGACAAGCCCATCGTCTTCTCCGAGCTCGGCGCCGGCGCCAAGGCCGGCCACCACGGCGACGAAGGTGAGCTGTGGACCGAGGAGTTCCAGGCCCGCTTCTACCGAGCACAGATCGCGATGGTCCGCGGCCAGGCCCAGTGCGCCGGTATGTCGCCGTGGATCCTGAAGGACTTCCGCTCGCCGATGCGCGTCCTGCCCGGCATCCAGGACGGCTACAACCGCAAGGGCCTCGTCGACGAGGAGGGCCGGCGCAAGCTCGCGTTCGACGTCCTCGCCGACTTCTACGCGCACGCGGAGAACCAGACCGGCACCGTGTGAGACGATCGTCACACGAACGAGCGACCAGGGACGGAACACATGAAGCAGCTGAGCGGCGTCGACGCCACCTTCCTCTACATGGAGACCGACTCGGTCTTCGGGCACGTGTCGAGCCTGTCCATCTACGAGCGACCGGACGACGACTACGAGCCGCTCGCCGCGTGGCGTGAGCAGATCGAGAAGCGTCTCCACCTGCTCGAACCGTTCACCCGCCGCCTGCGCAACGTCCCGTTCAAGCTCGACCACCCGTACTGGGTCGCCGACCCCGCCTTCGATCTCGACTTCCACGTGCGCCACACGGCCGTCGCCCCACCCGGCACCGACGAGCAGGCCTCCGCGCTGGTCTCCCGCATCATCGGCCGCCCACTGGACCGGTCACGGCCGTTGTGGGAGAGCTATGTCATCGAGGGGCTGGCGGGGAACCGGTTCGGCATCCTCACCAAGGTGCACCATGCCGCGGTCGACGGTGCGCTCGGCGCCGAGCTGCTCACCATGATGCTCGACGCCGACCCGGCCGGCGACGACGTCTCCGAGGCTCCCGCGGTCGCCACCGAGCCGATCCCGACCGACGGCGAGATGCTGGCCACCGCGGCGCTCAACCTGGCTCGCAAGCCCGGCCGCATGCTCGTGCTCACCGCCCGCACCGCGCGCGCCATGGGCGAGACCACGAACAACCCGTTGCTCGCCGCCGCCGGTCGCCAGCTCCGTGAGCAGCTCCGCGGACCGCTCGGCAACCTGCTGAATGCACGGCGCGAGCGGCCCGAGGAACCCGACGAGGTCGCCGAAGGCCCGCTGCCGGCCAACGCGCCGGCGACGCCGTTCAACCGGTCGATCACCCCGCATCGCTCGTTCGCGTACCGCTCCGTGTCGCTCGCCGCCGTCAAGGGCGTGAAGAACGCGCTCGGCGCCACGCTCAACGACGTCGTGATGGCGGTGTGCGCCGGAGGTCTCCGCACCTACCTCGAAGGCAGGGACGCACTGCCCGACGACCCGCTCGTCGCGATGGTCCCGGTGTCGATCCGCACGGGCGAAGAGGCCGATCGGTGGACCAACCGGGTGTCGGGCATCATCGCCGCGCTGCCCACCAACGAGCCCGACCCACTCGAGCGGGTCCGCAAGGTCAACGCTGCGATGATGGCCGCCAAGGGCCTGCACGACGCGCTCCCCGCCGAAGCGCTGACCCAGTTCGCCGACTTCCCGCCACCTGCCGTCTTCACCCGGGCGAGCCGCATGGCCACCCGGTTCCAGATCGGCAACCGGTTCGGGTCGCCCATCAACCTGGTGATCTCCAACGTGCCAGGTCCTCGCGAGCCGCTCTACGCGGCGGGCGCCAAGCTCCTCCACTACATCCCGGTCTCGACCATCGCCGAGGGCCAGGGACTCAACATCACGGTGCAGAGCTACCTCGACACGCTCGACATCGGCCTCGTCGGCTGCGCCGAGCTGGTGCCCGACATCTGGGACCTCGTCGATGCCATCGTCGCCGACCTCGAGGCGCTCGCCGACTTCGTCGGCTACGAAGGCGTGGTGCGGATGCCCGGCCCGGCGGACGCCGCCCCGGAGAAGGCGCCGGCGAAGAAGCGGGCGCCGGCGGCCAAGACGCGCGCCCCGAAGAAGACCGCGGGCAAGAAGCGTGCGTCCACGAAGGCGGCCGCCAAGAAGGGCACCGCTCGCAAGCGCACCGCCGCGAAGAAGCCGGTCAAGAAGGCCGCAGCAACGCGAAAGCGCTCCTAGGGGGACACGCCAGGAGCGGCGTCCTCGCGTCGAGCCATCCAGGCGAAGACGACCGAGCCCAGGAGGAGGCCGCCCGCCACTGCGCTGACGGCGTTCGTGAACGGGCGATTCGTCGCGAACTGCAGCGTGGGCTCCCCCCCGAGCGGGTGCTCGATGATGGTCGCGAACGCAGCCAGGACGACGCAGCCGCCGGCCGCGAGGGCTGCGTGGCGGGCGGTCGACGCGATCCCCTCGACCGCCACGACGCCGGTGAGGACCAGGACGACCGGGATGGCGCGCGCCCCGAGCACGAGCCAATTCGCGCCGGCGACCACCACGAGCGCGGCCACGGCCCGAGCATCGATGTTCGCCCTCACGTGCGCCCCCGCCGCCTCGACCCGATGATCACTGCGATGCACAGGAGCACACCGACACCACTGACCCCCAGGGCCGCTCGGAAGATCCGGTGCGGTGCGAAGTCGGCGACCACCGAGGCGCGCGAGCCTGGAGGAACGATCCACGCCGCTTGCGCGTCGACCATCAGCGGAGCGGCAAGTGGTCGACCCTCGGATCGTGCCGACCAGCGCGGATCGAACCCGTCGCCGCCGATGAGGACCGCCGGCTCGGTGTTCGAGACCTCGTATGCGCGATGCGAGTCGGACGATGCCGTGCGTTCGACCGTCGCTCGGCGAGGTTCCGGCGGCTCGCGGTCGTCCGTGGTCAAGAGCACGTCATCGATCGCCGCCGCCGTACCCCACAACCGATGACGGCCGTTCTCGAGGTCGACCGGCTCGCATCCGGTGAAGGCACCGTCGGGTCCGGAGACCGCCACCTCCACCGCCCGGCCGTCGAGGCGCAAGCCGACGTCTCGGCACTCGGAGCTCGGCGACGCTGCCACGTCGGACAGGCGTCCGGAGATCTCGAAGGTCCGGTCACCGACGGTCTCGAACTCCCTGCGCATCTGGTTCTCGACCGGGACGTCAGCGGCGCCACGATCGCGCTCGAAGGAGTACCAGATCGAGGCGGCGCGCAGCGCTGCCCGAAGGCCAGCGTCGTCGCGTGCCTCACGGAAGACGGTGTCAGGCGTCCGGATCCATTCGGCCAGGTCGCTGCGGGTCCCCGAGAGCTGGACCTCGGCGATCCCGACCTCCCGTTCGGCGGTGACGTCCTCGATGCGCAGCTCGATCCAGGTCACCTCGGTGGGATCGAAGTCGATCCGCCCTCGGCCGGTGATCATGTTGATCGCGTGCTCGTCGCCGTTGGAGAACCGCACGGCGAGACGTCCGATCCTCGGCACGGACGTGAACGACTCCCCCTCCACCGCTCGCTCCGGCCGCTTCGGATCGAACGCCGTCACCTCGACGCCGTCGAGGTTCAGTCCGGCGGGCAGGTCGACACGGATGGTTCGACCCGGCAGATCCAGGATCGGTTCTGCGACCCAACCGGTCGTGAGGTCGCCGTCGAAGGCCTGCGACGCACGGAAGTGGGGGCGGAAGCCGGAGATCAGGGCGCGCTCGGCATCGAGGTCACGGATCTGCGCACCGTCTTCGAAGACCGCGACACTCTGGCTGCCGGCGCGCTTGAAGATGTCCGGAACCCCCCGACCGAACTCCTCGCCCGGACCGAGCGTCCACGAGCGCGCCGCGGTGAAGGCGAACACCGACTGCGACGTCCGGCGATTGGTGTCGCTGACCACGAGGCGCTCGCCGCGCTCGAGGCGAGATCGGAAGATGTCGGTCTCGAGCGGAGCGGCGTAGACGACGGGGGCCTCGCCATCGAGCAGCCCCAGCCGGGACAGGCGCCACCACCCGGCACCGCCTCCCTCGAGGAGCACCCACTCGGCGGAGGTCACACGCGGCAGCGAGCTCGGAGGATCGGCGAGGCGGTAGATCTCGATCGGAGGGAGGCGGCGTTCGAGCGACGTCTGGCCCGAGACCACGCCCACGGTGTTCTCGCCGGGCTCTCCGAACGTCCGCACCAGATCGAGATCGGGATCGGCGCGCAAGGTCGACAGGTCCGCCGGCCGACGGACGTCGAGCTCCTCCCACATCAGGTCGTTTCGGATGAGCACGTACTCGACGCCGATCCGCCGGAGGATCGGAGCGAGCAGGCCCTGCTCGTAGTTCCCGTCGAATGCGCCGACGTCGATGGCCTCGAGGAGGTCGGCGGGCACCGGTGTCGTCAGCGGCACCGCGATGTTCTCGACGTGGGGGCGGGCCAGCCAGGTGTCGATGATGTCGTCGCCCGGCGACCCCCACCGGTAGCGGGCTCGGGTCAGACCCGGCAGCGTGAGCACCCGCGTGTCACCGGGCTGGTCGTCGAGCCAGTCCATGGCGTCCATCCAGTAGCCCGGTATCCCGTCGGTCACCTGGAGCTCCGGGTCGTACAGGTTCCCCGACCAGAACGGGAACGCACCGATGACGATCGCCACCGCCGCTGCGACTCCGACCGCTCGGGATCGAGCCGGAGTACGACGACCTCCGCGACCGGTAGCCGCTGCAACGACCCCCAGAGCGAACAACGTCGACACGCCGAAGCTGTACGTCGCCCCGACCTTGTACGTCGACCGGAGCGCCGCGAATCCCGGCACCTCGTGAGCGGCCCACAACCACGCGCGTCCCCACGGAGACGGATCGTCGAGAGGGAACGGGCCGACCATCACGACCGTCCCGATGGCCAACATGGCGCCGAAGAGCAGCCGGACCCTCGTCTGCAGAGCCCACAGTGACAACATCGCGACGACCGGCACCGTGAACGACACGAGGATGAACCACGCATTCGACGCCAAGACGGCTTCGTCCGGACGCACGAGATCGCCGCGGATACGCAGGTACGAGACCCAGAAGCCGAGGCCTCGGAGCGACTCGGCCCACGAGCTGACCGACCCGGCGACCTCCGGCGACTCGGTCGAGTAGAGGCGCTGCGCGAACGCTTCGGCCGCCAGCACGGTCTTGCCGACCATGGCCGCCGAGGTCAACGCCACCAGCGGCACGGTTCTGGCCAGTGCTCCGCCGAGTCGCGACATCGTCACCGACCGTTCGACCATCACGAGGTAGCCGATGACCACCACCATCGGAACGGCCACGTAGGCCAGTGCTGGCGGATCGGCGTTGCCGACGGCGAACACGAGGAGCGCCAACGTCGCCGATGCTCGCCATGGACGAGCAGACGTCACCGTCTGGACGGTGGCGAGCACGAACCAGGGCGCAGCGGCGTAGTACATGTACAGCACCGAAGGCGTGAGGAAGACACCGGAGAACGGACCGAACGCATACCAGGCGCCGGCGATCGCCTGCGCCGCGATCGACTCGGGAACGAACCGACGAACCAGTGCCATCGTCCCCACGCCGGCGGAGCAGAGAAGACCTGCGTGCCAGAGGCGTTCGATCAGGTACGGCGGTGCACCGAGGAGGTCGAACAACCACAGGGGCACGGTCGCGATGGGCCAGAACTCCTCCCGGATGCGCCCGAGCCCGCGGGTGGCATCCCACGTCGTCAGGTTCTTGGCGACCCGCTGACCCGGATTCCAGTACTGCTCGAAGCGGTTGTCGAAGACGTACGAGCCCGGCGAGTTCGTCAGCGTCATCACGAGGGCCGACAACCCGAACAGGACGACCCACGGCCACCAGCGTCGACGTGCCTCGGCCGTGATCCACCTCGAGGCATCCGCCAGGCGCCCCAGCACCCCTGTCGAAGTCATCACGCTCAGGTCGCGACCAACCGGGGGGCCGCCTCGACGCCGCGACTCGCGCTCAGCGACATCGCGGGTCGTTCGACGAGGACGTAGCTCGCCGACGCGATCAACATGGTGACCGCCATCGTCGACGCGAAGAGCGGAATGAACGACCGGGGTGCGCCGAGCTCGAGGAGCGAGTTGAGCAGCGGCGCATGCCACAGGTAGATGCCATAGGAGATCGCGCCGATGGCCGTCAGGGTACGGCCGCCCAGCACCCGGAGCGCTGCACTCTCACGAACGCCCAGGACGCAGGGCAACAGGAAGAACCCCGCGGAGAGGCCGTTGACCGCGAAGCGGCCGAGCTCCTGCTCGAATCGGGGCTGCACGGACAGACTCACCGGGACGTTGAGCTGCACCCCGACCCAGTACAGCTCGAGCGCCAGCAACCACGACAGCCACGGACGATCGGCCAGCAGTCGGACCCATCGAGGCAGGACGCCTCCCGCCTCGCGCCACGAGTAGGCGACGGCCAACACCATGCCGATGGCGAACCAGTCGAGGTAATTGGGCAACCACAGATTGGACATGGGCGGCAGCCCCCCCGTGCCCGTCGGGATGAAGCGGTATCCCCAGGCCAAGGCGGCGAGGAGAGCGAGTCCGAACAGCTGACCACCGGCCTGGCGCGAGACCGACGCCCCCCGAGGTCCCGTCAACCGTGAGATGCACCACGCGATCGCCGGCAGCGCGGCGTAGAACGAGACCTCGATGCACAGGGTCCAGGCAACGGAGAGGCCCTCGAAGAGACCCCGACCCAGGAACCGTTGGACGAGGGCGACATGGGCCAGCGCTCCCCCGAGGCCCACGGGCCGCTTGGCCCCGGTCGAGGCACTCAGCATCATCACCGCGATGAACGCAACCCAGTACGCCGGATAGATGCGAAGGAGCCGCCGCGTGTAGAAGCGCCGAAGCGATGGCCGGGGCCGACCGAGGAACTCGGCCGCGACGAAGGGCCGGTAGAGGAGGAATCCCGACAGCAGGAAGAAGACGCATACGCCGTAGTTCCCCAGCGGGGCCATCCACGCATCGATGTCGAGGCCCAACGGCCTCGGGTCGATCGATCGTCCCACGCGACCGGTGACGTGATACACGACGACGGCGATCGCGGCGAGCGCCCGGCATCCGTCGAGTCCGGCGAGCCGGCTGCCGGCGACGGTTGCGACCGGCTCGGACGCAGTGGAGATCACCCTTCGACCGCCGAAGGGGGCTCCTCGGCCTCTCCCACGGACTCCGGGACCGCGTCGGTTGCCGGAGCCGACGGGAGCGGTCGCCGGATGATCACGCCGGCAGGCGTCGGCATGTCGGAGGCGGGCACGGCGTCGAACCTGTCCCACGTTCCCTCCTCGACGGCGTCTGACGTCGCGAGGAGGCCGGCGCGCCTCGCGCCGTAGGCGTGGTCGTCCTCGCGCCGGAAGATCTCCCGGCCGCCCGTCGAGATCGTGATGCGGTCACCTCGCAGCACGATGTCGACACGCATGCCGTCGCGAAGCTCGACCAGCGACGTGGCGCCGACGGGCTGAACCTCGCCATCGGCCACCCGGTTCACGCTGAACACGGCGTACGCAGGCGCGGCTTGGAGGTACCAGAAGTCCACCGGACCGGCATACCGGAAGACGACGCCCCATCCGTTGGCGAGCTGGCCTGCGGTGACCGAGATCGTGGCATTCGTGTTCCCGACGTCGACGACCGCCAGGGTGCGTGGCCCGACCGGGTTGGGCTTCGACACCGAGGCGAGTCCGTCATCCGACGCGAACTCGCCGGCCACGTTCGCCCAGTCGAGCTCGCCCAACCCGGTTTCCGGCGCAGTCATGTCGAAGTCGTCCTGTATCCGGGCGACCGTGTTGTCCCCGCCGAAGCGCCGCTCGACGACGATGCCTCCTGCGGCGATCACGGCAGCCACGAGCACGATGCCGACGACGGCACGCCACATGCCCTGGCTGTCGCCGTCCGGCGTGCTCGGAGCCTCCGTGGCCGGAGCCGTCGGCTGGTGATCATTGGCAGACCCCTCGACAGGCACCATGGCGCCGACCTCCTCATCGAGCGGTGTGCCGCTCACCACGTCCGTGGTCATCAGACGACCACTCCGGTCGCCACCCGCTCTGGGACCGACCTCTGCTCCACCTCGGGACGCCGGGCACCGAGTGCCCGCCGCACGACGGGAGCGAGCACCGCTGCCGAAGCTGCGCCGGCCAGGACGTTCGCCACGAACCAACCTCGTGCCGCGCCCATGACCCCGCCCGCGGCGACACCGACTCCGGTTGCGCCGACTGCGGCCACCGCGAAGAGGAGCGTGAGGAGGACGACGCTCCTCGAGTTCGCCCGGCTCCGCTCGTGAGCGAGCGCCGTGCAGGTGATCGACCACGGCACGGCCGCACCGAGCAACCACGGGAGCGCGGTCGACACCTGTCGATAGTCGGGACCGAGCACCGCCGAGACGATCGGACCGGCACCGAACGACCCGAGGGTGATCACGACGGCCAGCGCCATCGAGACGGCAAGGCTCATGAGCGCGAGCGCGCTGCGCGGCGCCCCGGACTTCGACGACTCGACCAGCAACGTCTGACCGAGCATGTGCGGAACCATGAAGACGATCGCCGTCGCGCCCCATGCGATGTAGAAGGGCGCGTACTCGACGTCGGTGACCTGCAGCGCGACCACCAGCGGAACGAGGAACTGCGGGCCTTGTGAACCGAGCAGGCCCAGGTAGTTCACCAAGGAGAACCGGGTCCAGGCTCGCCGATCGTTCGCCTCGACCGGCTCTGACCGTGGCGAGATGACGTGCAGGACGACGGCACCCACGACCCCGGAGATCGCGGGCAGGCCGGCCACCAACAGGAACGCCCATTGCGCACGGTCATCAGGGCCGACGGCCAGCAGCGGAAAGCGCAGGACGACCACCGCGACCACGCGGCCGACGACCCACCCCCAGTGGCGGAGGGCCATGAGCCGGACCTCGACGAGGACCGCACACGACAGTCCGACCACCAGGAGCGTTGCGAGCGCGGTGGTGCGCAGTGCGCCGCCGACGCCGAGGGGAGCGAGGAGCCCGTCGCCGCCGACCAGCACCAGGCCGGTGGCGCCCACGACGGAGGAGAGCGCCGTTGCGAGGAGCGCCCAACGGAAGAGGGTCGCCGAGCGGCGGGAGCCATCCGGACAGTGCTTCGCGACGGAGATCGGGAGGCCCAGCGTCGTGAGGTAGGTGACCACCAGGAGCGCCGTGAACAACCGCTGTGCCGACCCGACGGTGACGGCTTCCTCGCTGCGAGCGAGGATCGCCCAGAAGGCGAACCCGCCGAGTCCGTTGAGGCCGACCGCGACCGCACCCGACATCGAGCCGCGCAGGAGGTGGCGACGCCCGGGGTCCACGGTACGCATGGTCAGAGGCTGCCGCGCAGCAGGGTCCACCGGTCCGGCTCAGCCGGCGACGGAACCGTCCACCGGCTGTCGGCGCCGTCGAGTGATCGAGAAGCCGATGACCACCAGGGCGAGTCCGAGGGCTGCGATCCGGCCGATCTCGGCGCCGGTACGTGGAAGGGCCCCGCTCACGGTCTCGGCCAGCACCTCGGTGCAGCTGCCGGCGACGGTGAAGGTCGCGCGCTGTTCGGCGCCTTCGCCGGTCGCGACCAGATCATGCTCGCCGCACTCCGTGCCCGTCGGGATGACGACGGTCACCGGCTGTGCGGCCGTGGCCGGCGGCCCGGTCCACAGAACGACAGGATCGGAGAACATCGTCAGCGCTGTGGTCCCCTCGGGGAGGCACAGCTCGAGTGGCGAGCCTGCGCTCGCGCTCACGAAGCCGAAGACGTTGATGGACGACTTCGCGATCAGGTCGGCGACGTAGCTCGCCGTGTCCGGGTCGCTCGTGCTTCCGACGCTCGGATCATCGGCGACTGCGTCGATGAGCTTCTGGAGGTCGGCACGTGCCTGCACTCCCTCATCGACGAGCTGGGCGCATTCCTCGGCGGTGAGCGCCTGTGCCGGACTGGAGAAGGTGACCAAGGTCGCGATGACGACGGCCATCGCGGCGGCACCTCGAAGGACGGATCGACCGTTCAGCACTGGACTCTTCCCCCTCAAGCTTCTTTGAAGTCCTGAAGCTAGCACAGTTCTTACGAAATGGCACCTCGAGAAACGCTGAGTCAAAGTGATGTCCGAATTCGCCGGTAACACCATATGGAAGTCACGATAACCGCGATATACGATGAAAGGGCGACAACGGCTGGCCAGTACCAAACAAGACCAGATCCGGCAGGAAGGACAATGAGTCCACGAGCGTCCACGTGGGCGGTTCGCCAGCCCCTCATCCATCCCCAGGTCCCCGATCGTGCGTACACGGCCTCGCCACTCGGCTCGAGACTGGCGAATGGCCCGATCAGCGGGTCGAAGCGGATGTCGTCGCCGCCGGCCACGACCGCGCCTCGCCAGCCGACGACCTCGAAGAGTTCGATGGTGTCCCCGTCGACGATGCGACGGAGCCCGGGGTCCTCGACCAGCGCTTCCGTGTGCAGCTCGCCGTAGCGGCGCCCGCGAACGAGTCCTCCGTCATCCAGGACCACCACCCATCGCACGCCCAACTCGGCGAGCGAACCCGACACGGCGACCCCGCCCAGGTTGGCGGCGACGAGGGCAGCGACGGCTTCCTCGCGAGGATCGTTCCGCTCGCGGACCTCCTCGAGACCCGGGATGCGCGGATCGGATGCCGCGATCACGTCTCCGCCCAACCAAAGCGGGAGCGGGTTGAGGACCCGACGCCCGCCTGCGACGTCGAGATCGAGGTACTGGAACCAGGGCAAGGCGACGACTGTCCCCGGTCGGTCGCGGACGATCTCACGAACGTCGACCCAGTCGTCCGGCAGCGGCACTGGGTCGATCCGGCCGCCCGCACCCCAGGTGCCGGGAGCGAGGAGGACCAGCCCGATGACCACCGCTGCGACCCTGCTGAGGTCGGACCCGCGTCGGCGCTTCCGTGCCCCCAACTCATGAGCGCCGACGGCAGCCGCGGGGGCCGCCCAGACGAGGAAGAGCGGCAGTATCCGCTGGACCTCTCGCACGGCTCCGCCACCGGGCAGGCGGAAGAGCGCGTCGGTCAACGGGTCCAAGGCGTCGATCGCGGATGCGACGACGACGCCCAGGCACGCGAGCGCGACCGTCGCCAGCCGCGGCAGGTCGTGGCGCAGGCGACGGTGCCCGAACCAGGCGAGTGCCCCGATGCCGACCGCTGCGCCGGCGCCGACCAACGGACTCCCCCAACCGACCTGGAAGCCGTCCTGCCAGAAACCGTGGCCGCTCGCCAGCGCGAGGAAACCGTCGACGCCGTCGGCGTCCGGCCTGAACGGTGAGGCAGACGCGATCTGGCTCCCCTGGGCGTACACCAGTGCCCCGGGCACGAGCCACGGTGCTTGCGCAGCGACGCCGACCGCAGTCGCCACCAGACCCCGTCGACCGCGTCGGACCGACCCGGCGGCGACCAGGGCCACGGCGAACACGCCACCCAGCACGCCGGTCAATGCGAGCGCCGTCGACCACAACCAGGTCCTGCGCAGATCCCGCGTGGGCCGCAGCAGCGTCGGCAGGGCGAAGGGAAGCACGGCCATCGAAGCGAGCACGAAGAGGTGGCCCACGGCGAGGCGCGTGGTGGCGAACGGCCCGGCGGCGTAGATCGCTCCGGCCGCCCACCTCAGAGGGAGCGGGACACCCGAGGCCAACCGGCTCGCTCCGGCGAACGCCACGGCCAGCGCCGCGACGGCGAAGAGCTTCCCGGCCAAGACGGACCCGAAGACCGGGTCGAGCCACGTCACCGGGATCATCACCGGGAACCGACGGGGCAACTCAGGACCGAGAGCCCACAGGCCATTTGGCAATGGAGCATGGGGAAGTAAGACGAAATCAAGGTCCAGAAGAACGCCAGAGCGTAGTAAAGGGCCAACAATGATCAAACTGGTCAAGGTGGCAACAGCCGCCGAGATTCTGCGTTCGGTAAGAGCAGCAGCGCGTTCCTTGGCTACCGTTCTGCTCGCTGCGGGGCTCGACATCCAACCCATTTCACACCACGGGGGACACGGACCGGTCATGCATGTCGTCTTCTTGACCTGGAAGGACGTCGCCCACCGCTTGGCCGGCGGCTCCGAGATCCTCATCGATCGGCTCGCGACCGGGCTCCATGAACGCGGTCACCAGGTCACGGTCGTCAGTGCCGGACCTGTCGGCGAGCACCCGTACCGCATCATCGACGCCGGGGGTCGCTACCAGCAGTACCTGACAGACCCGCTGCTCGTGCACCGCGCCGTGGGCGATCACGACGTCGTGGTCGACGTGTGCAACGGCGTCCCGTTCTTCTCGCCGCTGTGGTCGCGCAAACCCGTCGTCGCGCTGGTCAACCACATCCACTACGGCATGTGGCGCGAGTGGTTCTCCCCTGCGACCGCGTGGGTCGGTGCCACGCTCGAGACCAAGGTCATGCCACGGCTGTACCGGAACCGACGGATCGTCGCCGTCTCCGAGTCGACCGCACGTGCGCTCGAGTCGCTGGGCGTCGACCCGAGTCACATCTCGGTCGTGCACAACGGCGTCGACCTCCACGACGATCTCGAGCGCGAGCTGGCCACCCGCTCACCCGAACCTGCTTTCATCGCCGTCGGCCGTCTGGTTCCCCACAAGCGGTTCGATCTCATGCTGCGGGCGTGGCGCGCTGTGCGCGAGGACCTCGGCGAGGGCGTCCTGCACATCGTCGGGGACGGGCCACTCCGCGAGTCGCTCGAGTCGAACGCTCCCCCGGGGACCAGGTTCCACGGCCACATCACGGACGACGAGCGAGACGAGCTTCTCACCCGCTCCTGGGCCCTCATCCAGCCGTCACGACTCGAAGGCTGGGGCCTGGTCGTGATGGAGGCCGCCGCGTGCTCGACCCCGACGATCGGCTTCCGCGTCCCGGGCACGCGTGATGCCGTCGTCCACGAGGAGAGCGGGATCCTCGTGCGTTCCGAGGGCGAGCTCGTCGAGCGATGGACCGATTTCGCCCGCGACGCCGAGCAGCGCCGGCTCCTCGCCAAGGGCGCCGGAGAACGAGCCGCGAACTTCGGATGGGAGCACACCTACGAGCGGTTCGAGGCGGTGCTGATCGAGGCCATCGCGGAGGGACGGGCCCGCACGAGCACGCCCTCGGGGCAGCTCTCGAGCAGCCCCCGCACCGCCCGGCGGATCGACCGGGCCCGCCGAGGCGTCGACGAGCGCCTCGAACTGGTCCGTCTGTTCCGGCGCGAGAAGCACGACCCCGAGCCCTTCTACCGAGCGCTCGCCCAGCGGTCGATCCGCGACCTGCCCTACGACCTCGACGGCGCACGCATCCTGGACCTCGGCAGTGGCCCTGGCCACTTCACCGAGTCGCTCCGATCATGCGGGGCCGAGGTCGTCCCGGTCGAGCTCGACGCCCTCGCCCTGGCCGGTGCGGGCGAGGCGCCGGACGGAGCCGTCCAAGCCGATGCCACGGTCCTTCCCTTCGCCGACGGCACCTTCGACGGCGTCTACTGCTCGAACATGCTCGAGCACACGCCCGTGGTCGCTCCCGTCATCGCCGAGATCGGACGGGTGCTGCGCCCCGGCGGCTGGGCGTGGGTCAGCTGGACCAACTGGTACTCGCCGTGGGGTGGCCACGAGATCGTTCCGTTCCACTACCTCGGGCCGAGGCTCGGGCTCCGCGTGTGGCGACGACTGTTCGGCGAGCCGAGGAAGAACGTGCCGTTCGATGCGCTGTGGCCCACCCACATCCGCGACGTCCTCGCCACCGTCGACGCCGATACTTCGCTGGTGCGGCGCGACGTCTTCCCGCGGTACTGGCCCACGCAACGGTGGATCACCCGGGTGCCGGGGCTCCGCGAGGTCCTGACCTGGAACTGCGTCATCCTCCTCGAGCGCACCGCCGAGGACCGCGCGCCGCTCCCGTTCGACACGACCTCGCCTCGGGCCCTGGCCCGGCGCGGCCTCCGACGCATCCGCCGAGCCCTCGGGAGCGACCCGCGGCTCCTTCCCATCGTCCTGCGCGCGACACCGCTCGGGATGACGCGACGGATCACGCCGGAGACCGATCTGGTCATCGAGGGGTTCCCTCGCTCGGGCAACACCTTCGCCCACTTCGCTTCGAAGCTCGCCGAGCCCGATGCGGAGATCATCAGTCGGGTCCACACACCTTCGCAGGTGATCGCGGCCGTCCAGCGCCGCGTCCCCACGCTGCTCGTGATCCGCGATCCCGTCGACACGATCGCGTCGATGACCGTCGCGGCGCCACACGTGCCGCTCACGTCGTCGCTGGAGGAGTACATCCACCACCACGAGCTCGTGCTGGCGCACGTGGATCAACTCGTCGTCGCGACCTTCGATGAGGTCACCTCGGACTTCGACGCCGTGATCGACGAGCTCAACGAGCGCTACGGGCTTGGCTTCCGCCCCTTCGGACACACGCCGGAGCGCGAACGAGAGGTGTTCGAGCTCATCGAGCGCCACCACAAGGAGCACTGGGGTGACGACCGGGCTGCGCTGCCGGTGCCCGACGCCGACCGGCGGGACCTGACCCGACGGGTCCGGCGCGAGCTCGAACGCCCGGAGTTCGACTCGCTGGTGGCCGAAGCACGCACCGTCTTCGAGGCCCTCGCCGCGCACAGCATCACCCACCGACGCTGAAGACAGGCCCGAGCCGGGCCGCTCCACCGCGTACGGTGCGCGCATGGCACGCATCATCCAGATCGACGTCTCCGCCGGCCAGCTCCCGGCCACCGTGCTCGGCCCCGAAGATGCCGGCGCTCCGGCGGTGGTGGTCGTGCCGTCGATCTTCGGGCCGGCGCCCGATCTGCTCGGGCGACTCGAGGCCCTCGCCGACGACACGCTCGTCGTCGTTCCCGATCCGTTCTGGCGCACGGGCGAGGGCGCGGTCGCCTACGACGACATGGACACCGCCATCGGACGACTCGCCGACTACGACTTCGCCGCCTGCGCCACCGAGATGGCGGCCGCCGTCGAGTGGGCTCGGGCGCACGGCAACGGCAAGGTCGTCGCCGTCGGCATCTGCTTCGGCGGGCCGTTCGTGCTCGGCCTCGGCAAGCGCGGTCTGCTCGACGGCATCGTCACCTGGCACGGCTCACGGATGGAGTCGGTCCTCGACGACGTCGACATCATCACCTGCCCGGTGCATCACCACCTCGGCAGCGAGGACCCGGTGTCACCGCCGGAAGCGATCGCCGCCATCCGCGACGCTTTCGAGTCCAACACCGAGGCAAGAGTCGTCGTCCACGATGGTGCGACGCACGGGTTCAGCCACGACGGGCCGGCCTACGACGAGGTCGCGGCGGGGGCCGGGCTCGCATCGCTGGTCGAACTGGTCGACCGCCTCCGCTGAGCCGGATCAGACCTTCGCGGGCTGGATGATCTCGACCGTGCCCTCGTAGTCGAAGAGCCGCTTCCACTCACACCCGCACGACAGGCAGTGCTCGAACTGCATGTTCGAGGCGGGAACGATCGCGTCGAGGTGCCCCTGCTGACGACAGGTGGGACACAGGCCCGGCTGTCCGGGACCACCCGACCGCATCGAGAGGAGGAGGCTCTCCTGCGCGAGCTCGCTGTCCGTCTTGTCGTGATCCGCCGGTGCCATCGCCCTGCCTCCCGTCGTGGTCATCCCAGACTCCCACCGACCGCCGTCCGCGGACAGGGCCCACACCGGGAATCGGTCGGAATCCGGCGTTCCCGGCTTCCGGATCCGCAGAGACCTCCGGTTCGCGCTGCGGGTCCAACACGGAGCGCGCGGTCAGTGGCTCGCTCCGAGCGGCTCGGACTCGGGCCCTTCGACCCTGGACCGCTCGACCTCGGTCCTCTTCAGTGGAGGAGACGAGGTCGGGGGGTCGATCATGGGCAACTGGATCCGGTCGAAGCTGAGTCGGGTGGGCGCGGTCGCCATCGCCGGTCTCGTGTTCCTGGCGTGCGGCGACGACGGTGACGCCGAGGCGGTGATCGACCCGGGCGATGACGGCGTCTACACGGTCGATCTCGATCCCGCGGACTTCGTCGAGGACATCGACAACCCGTATCTCCCGCTGACGCCCGGGAGCCGATGGCTCTACGAGGGTGAGGACGACGGGGAGATCGAGCGGGTCGAGGTCGTCGTCACCGACCAGCGAAGGGACGTGATGGGCATCTCGACGGTGGTCGTCCGCGACATCGTGACCGACGGGGACGGTGAGCTCATCGAGGACACCTTCGACTGGTTCGCCCAGGACGTCGACGGCAACGTCTGGTACCTCGGCGAGGAGTCGAAGGAGTACGAGGACGGCGAGGTCGTGAGCACCGAGGGCTCGTGGGAGGCCGGCGTCGACGGCGCGCTCCCCGGGATCGTGATGCGCGCCGATCCGAAGGTGGGCGATGCCTACCGCCAGGAGTACTACGAGGGTGAGGCCGAGGACCTGGCCGAGGTGGCCGAGCTCGGTGCGAGCGCGGATGTCCCGCAGGGCGAGTACACCGACGTCCTCGTCATCCGTGAGTGGAACCCGCTCGAGCCGGATGTGATCGAGGACAAGTACTACGCAACCGGGGTCGGCGTGATCCTCGAGCTGAAGGTCGCGGGCGAAGACGGCCGCGTGGAGCTGATCGAGTTCGAGGCGGGCACCTGACGACACCCGGAGCGCGACGAGGGCCCCGGCCGATGCGACCGGGGCCCTCGTGTCGTCCGTGGCGGGAGACGCCCCGCGTGTCAGGACTAGCGGTCCTGGCGGAGCGGGTCGATGCGGCCCTCGGAGATGGCGCGGGCGACGATGCCCTGCTGGATCTGCTCGGTGCCCTCGAAGATGTCCATGATCTTGGCGTCGCGGTGGAAACGCTCGACGTCGTACTCGCGGGTGTAGCCGTAGCCGCCCAGGATCTGGATGGCGCGCTCGGTGACCCACACCGCGGTGCGGCCGGCCTTGAGCTTGCACATCGAGCCCTCGGCGTACTTGTAGCCGCCACCGTTGTTGGCGAGCCACGCGGCGCGGTGCACGAGGAGACGCGAGGCGTCGATCTCGGTCTTCATGTCGGCGAGCATGAAGGCGATGGCCTGGTTCTCGAAGATGGGCTTGCCGAACGCGACGCGCTCGTGGGAGTACTCGAGGGCGATCTCGTAGGCGGCGCGGGCGATGCCGACGGCCATGGAGGCGACGGCGGGCCGGGTCGACTCGAAGGTCGCCATGGCCGGCTGCTTCTCACCGGTCTTCTTGCCCTCGCGGGCCTTGGCCAGCTTGGCGTCGAGCTTCTCCTTGCCGCCGAGCAGCATCGAGCCCGGGATGCGGCAGTCGGTGAGCACGACCTCGGCGGTGTGGCTGGCCTTGATGCCGTGCTTCTTGTACTTCTGTCCCTGCTCGATGCCGGCGGTGCCCTCGGGGATGACGAAGCTCGCCTGACCGCGGGAGCCCAGCGAGGAGTCGACCGTGGCGGTGACGACGTGGAGGTGGGCGATGCCGCCGTTGGTGGCCCACGCCTTGGTGCCGTTGAGGATCCACTCGTCCTTGGCCGCGTCGTACTCGGCCTTGGTGCGCAGCGAGCTCACGTCGGAGCCGGCGTCGGGTTCGGACACGCAGTAGGCGGCGATCTTGAGGTCCTCGGGCGAGCCGAAGCACTGCGGGACCCACTCCATCACCTGTTCAGGCGTGCCGTTGCCGGCGATGCCCGCAGCGGCGAGGCCCGAGCCGAAGATCGACAGCGCGATGCCAGCGTCGCCCCAGAAGAGCTCCTCGAGCGCGATGGGGAAGGTCAGCCCGGTGGGGTCACCCATCGAGGCCTGGGCGAAGAAGTCGAAGGAGTACAGCCCGATCTCGGCGGCCTGCTGGACGATCGGATACGGGAACTCCTCCTTGTCGTCCCACTCCTGGCCGTTGGGACGCAGCACGTCCTTGGCGAACTCGTGGACCCAGTCCTGCAACTGGATCTGGTCTTCGTTCAACTCGAGTGAGAACTCGGCCATGGGGGGCTCCTTGGGTTCCGATGAGGATCATCAGCGGGGCCGCGGGACGTGCGTGCCTTCGGCCGTCCCGGGTCCGGGACCATTGCACCAAGTTACCGAGGGGTAACCGTTCGGTCCAAGCGATGCCGCCGAACGCCCGGAGAGATGAGCCCAGTGGATCACTACGGAGAGGAGGGACTTCACCACATCACGTCGAAGATGCACTCGGGTCGACCGCACCACCATCTCCAAGCCGAAGGAACGGGACACGACGAAATGGCACTCTCCGACGCCGATCTCCACGAGCTCACCAACGAGTCCGCGCTGCTCCAGGCGGCGCAGGCGGGCGTGGAGCCCGCCTTCGACGAGCTCTACCGGCGCCACGCCGAAGTGGTGTGGCACCTCGCCTGGGCGCTCGCCACCCCGGCCGGCGACGAGACCCTCGCCCGCTCGATCACCGCCGAGTCCTTCGCCCGTACCTTCACCGCACTGGCCGCCGGGCGGGGCGAGTCGGTGGACTTCGCCACGCTCCTCCGGAACCAGACCCTCACCGCGGCCGCCGATCGATCCGGCGGGGCGGCACCGACCGCCGCGGGCCACATCGCGTCGAACCGCGCCGCCGCCGCATTTGCGACCCTCCCCGACACCTGGCGCGCCGCGCTGTGGCTGACCGACGGTGAGCAGGCCGACGCTGCCGCCGTGGCCGGTGTGCTCGGACTCGACGCCGACGAGACCGTGCAGTTGATCGCCCGGGCGAGGGTCGGTTGGCGCGAGCGCTACCTGCGCCACCACGTCGCCACCACCGTCAGCCGCATCTGCTCGCGGGCCGTCGCCCGCCTGAGCGATCACGCCCGAGGCACGCTCAGCGCAGCGGACGTCACCCTGCTCGAGCGCCACCTCGACCTGTGCGAGGACTGCAGCGACTGCCGGGCCGCCATGGTCGGGATCGACGCCGAGCTGCGTGCCATGGCGCCGGCCCTGCCGGTGCTCCTGGTCGACGACGTCCGCCGGGCATGGTCCGCCACCGTCGTGACCCCCACTCGCCGACGGAGCATCTCCGGGCGCACCGAGAAGGCCCTGGCCGGCGCCACCGCACTGGTCGCCGCGCTCGGTGTGGTCGGCGCCGCGATCTTCGGCGCCAACGACGCCGGGTCCGCCGCCGTCGAGCCCATCGCGGCACCCGTCGCCCCGATCGTCACCGACGTGTCCTCACCGCTCCCGATCGAGCTCGCCACGGCCGTGGACCTTCCACCGAAGGGCCTCACCCCCAACGAGGGCGGGTTGTCGAGCGCCGTCGTCACCGGCCTCGCCGCTGCGGGAACGGCGGCCGCACCGGTGCGCGTCGATCTCTCGCCGCAACCCAGCGCGAAGAGCGGCACACCCGGTGCGGGCGACCCCGGCGACGGGAACGACGGCATCGGCAACGAGGGCCCCGGCGACGGGGGCGACCTCGATCTGCCCGAGACGCCCGTGCCCACGGTGCCCACGGCGCAGGCGTCCCTCGGCGGGGCTCCCGTGGCGATCGCCGTCGGTGACCAGCCCGGCGTGACCGTCGGTCCGATCTCGGCCGGCGATGCACCCGCCCCGCGTGAGAAGACCGAGGTCCAGGTCGGCGGTCCGCTCGCTCCTGCTCAGCCGACGGTCGAGACCGTCACCGGCCTCGTCGGCTGAAGCGATTCAGCCGCGGCGGACCGCGGTGCCATCGGCACCGTCCTCCACGATCCACCCGGCAGCGACCAGCTCGTCTCGGATGGCGTCGGCGGCGCTCCAGTCCTTGGCGGCGCGCGCCGCGTCGCGGTCGGCCGCCCGAGATCGGATCTCGTCGGGGACGTCGTCGGCCTCCGAGCGCAGCTCGATGCCGAGCACGCCGGCGATCTCCAGCGCCGCCGCGGCGGCGGCGAGGTCGTCGTCGGCGTTCGCCCGACGGACGGCGTCGAACAACGTGGCGACGGCACCGGGCGTGTCGAGGTCGTCGTCCATCGCGGCGCGGAAGCGATCGATGACGGCGGCATCGGGCGCCTGACCCGCAGCGGCGGCGGCGAACTTCCCGGCGAAGCGGTCGAGGCGGGCGACGGCGGCCTCGGCGTCGCGCAGCGAGTCGTCGGCGATGTCGATGGGCCGGCGGTAGTGGGCGCGCAGGATCAGCAGGCGGAACGCGCGTGGGTCGTAGCGGTCGAGCAGGTCGAGCAGGTTCTCGACGTTGCCGAGCGACTTCGACATCTTCTCGCCGTCGATCTCGACCATGCCGTGGTGGAACCACCAGTTGGCGAAGCGTTTGCCCTCGGCGACGGCCTGGGCGCGCTCGTTCTCGTGGTGCGGGAACTGCAGGTCGGAGCCGCCGGCGTGGATGTCGAAGCCCTCGCCGAGCAGGTCGAGGCTCATCACGACGCACTCGGTGTGCCACCCGGGGCGACCGTCGCCGAATGGCGCCGGCCACGAGGGCTCGCCGGGCTTGGCGTTCTTCCACAGCGCGAAGTCGAGTGGTGAGCGCTTCTCCTCGTTGGCCTCGACCCGAGCACCCGAGCGCAGGTCCTCGAGCTCGCCGTGGGCGAGCAGCCCGTAGCCGTCGACCTTCGAGACGTCGAGATAGACACCGTCGGACGTGCGGTACGCGACGTCGGCGGTCAGGAGGCGCTCGATGAGCGCGACCATGTCGTCGACGTAGGCGGTGGCATGCGGCGTCTCGTCGGGCCGCAGGATGCCGAGGCGGTCCATGGCGTCGAACCACACCGTCTCGCACTTCTCGGTGATCTCCTGCCACGGCCGGTCTTCGCGCACCGCGCGCTCGATGATCTTGTCGTCGATGTCGGTGATGTTCGACACGAACGTCACCTCGTCACCCCGCCAGGCGAAGTACCTCCGGAGCAGGTCGTAGGACACCTGGTTGCGGCCGTGGCCGAGATGCGGCGGGCCGTAGACCGTGGGGCCGCACGCGTAGATCGACACCTTGCCGGGCTGGCGGGACTCGAAGGGCACGACGGCGCCCCGGGCGGTGTCGAAGAGGTGCAGCACGGCGGCGAGGGTACCGAAGGGCGCCACGGCGACCAGATCGCTTTCACGCCGGTCTTTCGCCACTCGAGCCGGAACCGGATCGTCAGACGCAGCCGTTGCGGGCGTAGGCGACGGCGTTGTCGAACAGCGTCCACGCGTTCGCGGTGTGCGAGGCCGCGGTGTCGTCACCCGCCGGGAAGGCGACCCGGCAGCCGGAGGCCGTGCCCCCGTCGGCGCGGGCGGCGCCGGCCCGGAGCTCGAACAGACCACCACGACCGTCGGGATAGCTCGCCACGGTCGTCGTGCCCCCAGCGGGGACGCCGTAGAACATGTCGGTCACGGTGGGCACCAAGGTCACGGTGCCCGAGAGACCGGCCGCGAGCGGATGGCCCGGGGCGACGATGGCCACCGACCTCGCCGACGTAAGCCCGTAGTGCGTCTGCGACGTGGGACCGGTCATGCCGAAGTTGTCGTACAGGTACGGCTCCCACGACACGATCGGCACCGACGCGTCCCGGAACCCGGAACCGATCCGACTCGAGCTCACCGACGACGAGATCACCACCAGATCGATCGACGGCGTCAACGACGCCACCGCATCACGATCACGCACCACCGTCACCGAGTAACCGGCACCCACCAACCGAGACCGAACCGCCGCATCCGCCGCCGACAACGACGACGCACCCCACCTCGTGGCGAACAACACCTCACCACCCCCAGAAGGCGCCGTCGTGGTCGTGGACGTGGACGTCGTGGTCGTCGTGGACGTGGTGGTCGTGGTGGTCGTGGTGGTCGAGCAGTTGGCGCCGGCGTGGTCGATGGCGGTGTCGAAGATCTTCCAGGCTGCGGTCGTGTAGCCGGCCTGCGTGTCGTCGCCCGCGGGGACGGCGATGCGGCAGCCGGCCGACGTACCGCCACCGACGCGGGCGGCGCTCTGGCCCAGGACGAACAGCCCGGCCCGGCCGTCGGGGTAGTCGGCCACGCGGACGGTGCCACCCCCGGGAACGCCGTAGTTGATCGTCATCGACTGCGGGAGGAGGTCGACCGTGCCGGTGAAGCCGGCGGCCAGCGGGTGCGCGGGAGCGACGATCGACACCGACCGTGCCGTCGTCTGGCCGTAGTCCGACTGGGAGCCGGTGCCGGTCATGCCGAAGTCGTCGTACAGGTAGGGCTCCCAGGACACCACCGGCACGGCGTGGCCGTCGAGGCCCGAACCGATGCGACCCGAGTTCACGGTGGAGGAGATGACGACGAGATCCGTGCTCGGGGTCACCGAGGAGACGAGGTCGCGATCACGGACCACGGTGACCGCGTAGCCGTTCTGCTCGACGCGCACCTTGGCCGCGGCGTCATGGCGGTCGAGGATGGTGCCGCCGATGGCGAACAGCGCCCGCTTGGTCGGGGCCGGCTTGCCGCACGCGGAGCCGAGCAGCGGGAGGAGCGCCGAGCGGAACCGGGTCGCCATCCCCTCCTCGCCGAGGTCGTTGGGGTGGAGACCGTCGTAGGTCATGGTCGGGACGTCGAACCCGGTGTGCTGGTCGACGGTCACGACTGGCGCCGACCCGGTGTTCAGCTCGGTCGCCAGCGCTGCGAGGCGTTGGTTGAGGTCGGCCACGGCTGCGGCGTTGTCCCGCGCCGGGATGATCTGGGCGAGGACGATCTTGATCGTCGGGTTCTGGGCCCGCAGGCTGCTGATCGCCGAGCGCAGGTCGGTGATGGTCGAGGTGTTGCTCTGGCCCTGGAGCACGTCGTTGGTGCCCAGGTGGATGACCGCGACGTCAGGGAGCTGGTCGGCCACCGCGGCCGGGAGGATGGCTGCGACCTGGTCGGCACGCCAACCGCCGTAGCCCTCGTGGTGCTGGTCGTAGTCCTCGTCGGGGGGCGACTGGCCACCGCCACGGTCGACGCCGTACCGGGTGCCCACGAAGTCGACGGCGCACCGGTCGGCCTCGAGCTGGTTCCAGAGCGGGTATCGGAACGACCCATGGTCCTGGTTCCCCTGGGTGATCGAGTCGCCGACCATGATGATGCGGGTGCGATCGGGCACCGCAGCCTCGGCCCGCAATGGAACGAGCGCGCCGAACACCCCGACCAGGGTCGCGACGACCACGCCGATGGCAAGACGCCTGCTGACTACCGCCCTCTGCACTTTCCGCCTCCGCGTCGGCCCAGACCGCCCGGGACGACTGAAGCGAGTGTCTCAAGGGGGTCAGTGCGGTTCAACCGGATCCGGGGCGCGATCGATGGATTGGTCCCATATCGACGGTCGACCGGGCGGCGATCTCACGGATCGTGAGTACGGGTCTGCCCGCAGTGACCGTGCGGCGTCAGGCGACCTTGGGCGCCTGATCTCGTCTCGCCCGGCGCAGGCGGCGGCGCTCACGTTCGGACGTCCCGCCCCAGATGCCGAACCGCTCGCCGTTGTCGAGGGCGTACTCGAGACACTCGTCGCGGACGATGCACTCACCACAGATGGCCTTGGCCGGTGCGAGCGACTCGCCGCGATCGGGGAAGAAGACATCGGGGTCGGAGCCCCGACAGGAACCGAGGTCCATGAACGCCGGCGACGCGAACAGGTCACCGGGTTCTTCGAAGTGGGGTCGGGTGGGTGCAGGCACGGGACGCTCCTCAAAGGTGCGATCGGTCTCCGCCCGCCGGCCTCCCGGGAAGGGTACCCGGCGACGCGCCGAGCGCAAAGGGTCGATGTCCTTTCTCGGTGCTCGGGGCCCGCCGGTACCCTCACCCCGCGTGAGCACCATCCCCGACAAGCCGACGTTGGACGGCCTCGAGGCCAAGTGGCGGGCCAAGTGGTCCGAGCTGGGCACCTACACCTTCGATCGCAGCAAGACCCGCGACGAGGTGTACTCGATCGACACCCCACCGCCGACCGTGTCGGGCACCCTGCACCCGGGCCACGTCTGCTCCTACACCCACACCGATGCCATCGCCCGCTACCAGCGGATGAAGGGCTCCGAGGTCTTCTACCCGATGGGTTGGGACGACAACGGTCTGAACGTCGAGCGCCGCGTCCAGTTGCTCAAGGCGGTCATCTGCGACCCCTCGCTCCCCTACGACCCCGACTTCACCCCGCCCCAGCCCGACGCCAAGGGCAAGCTGCCCAAGGACCCGGTCCGCGTCTCGCGACCCAACTTCGTCGAGCTGTGCGAAGAGGTCGTCGTCGAGATGGAAGAGGAGTACCACGAGCTGTGGAGCCGGGTCGGCCTGTCGGTCGACTGGGAGCAGACCTACACCACCATCGGGCCCATCGCGACCCGTATCTCGCAGAAGGGCTTCCTCCGTCTGCTCGACCAGGGGGTCGCCTACCGCTCAGGTGCGCCCACGCTGTGGGACGTCGACATGAAGACCGCCGTCGCCCAGGCCGAGCTCGAGGACCGTGAGCTGCCCGGCGCCTACCACAAGCTCGAGTTCACCCACGCCGAGTCCGGCGAGCCGATCTGGATCGACACCACCCGCCCCGAGCTGCTGCCGAGCTGCGTCGCACTCGTCGCCCACCCCGACGACGAGCGCTACCAGCCGCTCTTCGGCCAGACCGCCACCACGCCGCTGTTCGGCGCCCAGGTGCCGATCTGCGCCCACGAGCTGGCCCAGCCCGACAAGGGCACGGGCATCGCGATGATCTGCACGTTCGGCGACACCACCGACGTCATCTGGTGGCGCGAGCTCGACCTGCCCATCCGCGCCACCGTCCGCCACGACGGCCGCCTCGAGCGCGACATCGAGTGGCAGCCGATCAGAGCTGAGGCATCTGGCGACGAGACGGTCTGGAGCTCGGTCGATGCCGACGAGGCCAACGCCAACTACGCCGAGCTCGGCGGCAAGACGATCTTCACCGCCCAGAAGAACATCGTCGAGCTGCTGATGGCCAAGGGGAAGATGGACGGCGAGCCCCGTCCCATCACCCATCCGGTCAAGTTCTGGGAGAACGGCAAGAAGCCGCTCGAGATCGTCACCTCGAATCAGTGGTTCATCCGCTACCCGAGCACCGACGAGATCCTCGAGCGGTCCAAGGGCCTGCAGTTCCACCCCGAGTACATGCGGGTCCGGTTCGAGGACTGGGCCAAGGGCCTCCAGGGCGACTGGAACATCACCCGCCAGCGCTTCTTCGGCGTCCCGTTCCCCATCTGGTACCCGATCGACGAGAACGGCGACGTCGACTTCCTCGCGCCGATCCCGGCCACCGAGGACATGTTGCCGGTCGACCCGACCACCGTTGCCGCCCCCGGCTTCGACGAGTCGCAGCGCAACCAGCCCGGAGGGTTCGCGGCCGACCCCGATGTCATGGACACGTGGAACACGTCGTCGATGTCGCCCCAGATCGCATCGAAGTGGGAAGAGGACCCCGACCTGTTCGATCGTGTCTATCCCATGGACCTGCGCCCCCAGGCCCACGACATCATCCGCACGTGGCTGTTCTCCACCGTCGTCAAGGGCCACCTGCTCTTCGACCACCTGCCGTTCGAGCACGTCTCCATCTCCGGCTTCGTCGTCGACCCCGACCGCAAGAAGCTGTCGAAGTCGAAGGACAACGCCTCCGACGGTCCCTTCGAGCTGCTCGACGAGTTCGGCTCCGACGCGGTCCGCTACTGGGCCTGCGGCGGCGGTCCGGGCCGTGACACCACGATGGACAAGGGCCAGATGAAGATCGGCCGACGCCTGGCCATCAAGCTGCTCAATGCGTCGAAGTTCGCGCTCGGCCTGGGTTCGTCCGACGGCGGCACGACCGCCGTCACCGAGCCGCTCGACAAGGCCATGTTGCTGGCGCTCGCCGACCTGGTCGACGAGGCCACCCGCGTCTTCGACGACTACGACTACGCCCGTGCCCTCGAGCGCACCGAGACGTTCTTCTGGAACTTCACCGACGACTACCTCGAGCTGGTCAAGGGTCGGGCCTACAGCGACGGGCCGGAAGCCGAGTCGGCGAAGGCCGCGCTGCGACTCGCGCTCGAGACGCTGCTGAAGCTGTTCGCCCCGTTCCTGCCGTACGCCACCGAAGAGGTCTGGTCGTGGTGGCAGGACGGCTCGATCCACCGTTCGGCGTGGCCGTCGTCGGCCCCGCTGCGTGACGCCGCCGGCGGCGCTGATGCCGGGGCGGCGCTCTCGATGACCGTCGCGGCCGAGGTCCTGTCGCTCCTGCGCAAGTCCAAGTCGGACGCCAAGGTCTCGATGCGCACCGAGATCGTCTCGGCCACCGTCCACGACACGGCCGAGCGGCTCGCGGCCTTCGAGCTCGTGCAGCGCGACGTCCTCGACGCCGGCAAGGTCTCGGCGGTCGAGACGGCTGAAGCCGGCGAGCTGTCGGTCGACGTCGTCCTCGCCGAAGCCTGACGCACGGTCGAACGCCGCGCCGGACGGCGCTGGCGTCGGCCGACGGTGTCCGTTCCGCCGCGTAATCGCGACTTTTCCGTCGGACCGGCCGCCGGCGTCGCCGCCACCACCCCCCACCACCCACCACCACAACTGTCCGGTCCGGTC